>CAYTSJ010000046.1:0-9548 GCA_964440385.1 uncultured Pusillimonas sp.
CTCTTTACCGCGTGAAAGGGTGTTATAAATGTGCAGCATGCGCTTGTAAAACTTGTTTGATATGAAGCAAGGCTAAAATGGCGGTCGACAAGTATAGCAATTCAAACCCAATTCCATCCCAATAGGTATTCGTCGGTGTTTCAAAATTTTCGTCGCTTCCTGCCTTTGTTAGCGCTGGCCGCCTGCAACTTCGCAGTTTCGCCTGTTTTGCTGGCTCAAACCAGTACCCCCCTCAACGAACCCCTGTTTAAAGATCGGCCCAAGCAAGATCAAGGCTGGCAAGGGCTGGCCCGGGTACTCGAAGCTCTTACGCCCGGGGTTGATACCACCATTCCCCTGACTGCATCACAGATTACCGATCGCATCGCTCAAATGATCAACGAAGGCCGTGCAGCCGAAGCCCTGGAAGTCATTGATAAACGTCAGGCGCAGCGAAATGCCAGCGGTGAAATGGGTCAGGATGTGCAATTATTGTTCCTGAAAGGCCGTGCGCAAGCGGCTACCGGCAATCTTGAAGCCGCCCAAGCCACCTATCTTGACATGACCACGCAGTACCCTGAACTGCCTGAACCCTGGAATAATCTGGCTTCAACTTATATTAGCCAGGGCAATCTCGACCGCGCACAAGACGCCTTGGCCATGGCCCTGCGCGCCGACCCTAAATACGCCACGGCCAAAACAAACCTTGCACAAGTACATCTTTTGAAAGCCTACGACCTGTATCGTCAGGCCGAGCAGGCTGGCGTTCGATCTGCAGGCAACCAGGCCAAAGCCTTGCAAACCATTCTTGAAAAGCAATAAGTTACAACACCATGAATTCTTCAACATCACGTTCACCCGCCGTGACGTCGCTAAAACGTCGTGCGCTGGGTATGGCTTGTGCTGCATTGCTGGCGTTGCCAGCTTTCATGCCTGGCACAGTCTTCGCCTCCTCAACTTCATCACAAGGTAAAACAATGAGCGCAAACCCTAAAGTCAAGCTGCAAACCAATTACGGCGATATCCTGATCGAATTGAATGCCGAAAAAGCACCTAAAACCGTTGAAAACTTTGTGACTTATGTCAAAGACGGCTTTTTTGATGGCACCATTTTCCACCGCGTCATTAATAACTTCATGATTCAGGGTGGCGGTTTCGAGCCTGGCATGAAGCAAAAAGAAACGCGTGATCCGGTTGAAAACGAAGCTAACAATGGTTTGCGTAACAACCGCTACACGATTGCCATGGCACGCACCAGCGACCCACACTCTGCCACTGCCCAGTTCTTCATCAACGTGGCCGATAACGACTTCCTCAATCACACTGCACCCACCAGCAATGGCTGGGGTTATGCTGTATTTGGTCAGGTCATCGATGGCACCGACGTCGTTGACAAGATCAAGGTCGTTAAAACAGGCAGCAAAGGCTTCCACCAAGACGTTCCTGCCGAAGACGTCGTCATCGAGAAAGCGACACTCGTTGAATAAACTTCATCTGCCCGGTCGGCTTTGGCTGGCCTCAGATATTCATCTGGGGCCACACACACCACAAACAAATCGGGCATTTCTGGCCTTTTTATCGCAAGCAACTCATCAGGCCAACGCCCTGCTTCTGGGCGGAGATATTTTCAATGTCTGGGTGGGTGATGACATCATTTCAGCCCCCCCAGCCTGGCTCGCTGAGGTGCTGCACAGCCTTCAGCACACAGCACACTCTATCCCGGTGTTTATCTGCCGCGGCAATCGTGACTTCCTGATGGGACAAACGTTGTGCCAGCATTTAGGCGCCACATTGCTTCACGACCAAACATTGCTGGTAACCTCGGCGGGAAACGTTTTATTCAGTCACGGTGACGAATATTGCACTGACGACCACAGTTACCAACGTTTCCGCTTCTGGGTCAGAAAGCATTGGGTTCAACGTATTTTTCTGGCTTTCAGCCTGAAGCAACGACAACAGTGGGCCGGCATTGCACGTACACGCAGCATGCAGTCAAATCAGCAAAAACCGGTACAAATCATGGATGTGAATGCACAGGCCGTGCAAGAGGCATTCGAGCACACCAACGCCACGATCATGGTACACGGCCACACACACCGTGCTGCCATCCATACATTAACAAGCCGTTCTGGCACGTTAAAACGGGTTGTACTCCCCGACTGGGACTATGACGCCACACCCCACCGTGGTGGTTGGCTGGAAATCAGCCCTGAGGGATCCATAGCACTGAAGTCAGAGAGCAGCCCGGTTTAACTGAAGACTGGTTATCCCAGCCACAACCAAATGGCAACCACGCCACCCAGAGCGATGCGATACCATGCAAATGGACGATAGGTGTGGCGTGACACCCACATCAGTACCGCCTTGACCAGTACCAGTGCACTGAAAAAAGCAGCAATGAACCCGACTGCGATGCCGAGCGTCTGATCGGATGTCAGCAAACTGCCGTGCTTGTAAAGATCGTAAACGGTTGCGGCCAACATGGTGGGCATGGCCAGAAAAAACGAAAACTCGGTCGCTGTTTTTCGTTGAACCCCCGCCAGCATGGCACCGATGATGGTTGCCCCGGAACGAGACGTGCCAGGAATCATGGCCAGACATTGGGCAAAACCCACGGCCAGGGCTTGCTTCCAGCTGATCTCTTCAAGCGTAAAAGTCACGGGTTGGCCCACACCTGCCGTCGAGGCAGACTCTGCCCCGTTAGCGATAGCTTGAGAACCATGTTTGGCCATGTGCGGCTTGCGCTCGACCCACAACATAATCAACCCACCGACAACCAGGGTCACCACAAAAATTGCCGGGTTATGGAACATCATTTTGATGGTCTTGATGGTAAAAAACCCGATGACTGCGGCCGGCAAAAAGGCAATGATCAGGTTGCGGGCGAACGCCACCTCGGCAGCCTCACCTTTCAAAGTGCCGCGAACCAGTCGCCATAAACGTTGACGGAAAATCCAGATCACCGCCAGTATTGAACCGAACTGAATGACGACTTCGTAGACCTTGTTGCTACCCGAATCGAAATTGATCCATTCACCAAAGAGCAGCAAATGTGCGGTGCTAGAGACGGGGATAAACTCGGTAAAACCTTCGAGCAGACCCAACACCAGGGCCTTGAACAGATACAGCATATTTTCCGTCATGACTTGTCTTCTTCTGCCTTCGTGTCGTCCTCTGAAGACAGCACACGTTCGATTTCTACGGTAGCAATTCGACGACCTTCAAGGCGAAGCACCTTGAACGTAAACGTTGCGTGAGGCTGGACCAGCTGGCAGGTATCGCCTGGCGCTGGCAACTGCCCGAAACGCCCCAGCAAATAACCCGCCAGGGTTGAATAGCCCTCTTCTTCATTGACCAGGCCCGTGGTGTTCAGAACCTGCTCAAGGTGCAGTACATCGGCAGCCCCGTCGACTTTCCAGCGGTGCTCTTGTTCCTGAATAATGTCCGGGCTTTCATCTTCATCAGGGAACTCACCGGCAATGGCCTCGAAAACATCAATCGGTGTAACAACCCCTTCGATGGTACCAAACTCATCGGTGACCAGCACCAGCTGACCGCGCGAACGCTTAAGGGTTTCCATGAGGCGCAAGACACCGATGGATTCATGCACGATGATGGGGTCACGCAATCGTGAAACCTTGACCTGCCCATGGGTAATCACATCGGCCAGCATCTCTTTGGCACGACCGATACCAATCACTTCATCTAAAGAACCACGACAAACCGGGAAGAAACTGTGAGGGGTTTTAAGCAACTGGTCACGGACTGTGTCGGGCGAGTCGTTCAGGTTGATCCAGGACACATCATTGCGCGGTGTCATGATGGAATGAATGGTACGGTCGCCCAGGGTAAGAACACCACTGACCATATTACGTTCTTCTTCACCAAAAGCATGCTCTTGCGGTTGCTCAGGCGCTACCTGGGCTTCCTGTTGTTCAAACAGCGGACGCTTGCCCAGCATGCGCATGACACCCTCAGCAGTACGCTCACGCATAGGACGACGTGCCTCGACCTTCTGCATATTGCGACGTGCCACCTGATTCAAGCTTTCGATAATGACCGAAAAACCAATGGCTGCATACAGATACCCTTTAGGCACCGGAAAGCCAAAACCTTCGGCAACGAGCGAGAAACCAATGGTCAGCAAAAAGCCCAGACACAGGACAACTACGGTGGGGTGTGCATTGACAAAGCGCGTCAGCGGCTTCGAGGCAAACAACATGACGCCCATCGAGACCACTACCGCCATCATCATGATCGACAACTGATCAACCATACCGACAGCAGTAATGACAGCATCGAGTGAAAAGACTGCATCAAGAACAATGATCTGGGTGACGACCAGACCAAAGCTGGCGTGCATGACATTACCGGAAGACTGATGGGTACGACCTTCAATGCGTTCGTGCAGCTCGAGCGTTCCTTTAAACAGCAAGAAAAAACCACCCACAATCAGGATGAGATCGCGTCCGGAAAAAACCAGCGGCCCAAGATGAAGTATGGGTTCGGTCAGCTTGATCAGCCATGACATGACCGTCAGCAAGCCCAGCCGCATGACCAAGGCCAGCGACAACCCCATCACGCGCGCACGATCGCGCAGCTTGGGTGGCAGTTTTTCGACCAGGATGGCAATGAAAATAAGGTTGTCGATCCCGAGAACAATCTCGAGGATGATCAGGGTAAGGAGCCCCACCCAGGCGGCAGGGTGAAGTATCCATTCAAGCGAGAAGGCTTCCATTAGAAGCCTCCGTGGCGGTCAACGCCAAAGTAATGAGAAGACATGGTGCGGGCGAACCCGCTGGTACTACCGTCGTTATCTGAGTTCATAGTCAGTGAGAAGGTTTGGAAATCAGGCCTGTAAATGGCTCAGCATTTGCGTAAAAATCTTGGGGCTGCCCGCCAGGACACTGCCAGTTTCATACCAGGTTTGTTCCCCCTGGAAATCACTGACCAGGCCGCCGGCCTCAAGAACCAGCAAACCACCGGCAGCCAGATCCCAGCGCTTGAGATTGACACCACAAAAACCGTCAATTCGCCCGCACGCCACATAGGCCAGGTCGAGCACTGAGGCCCCCATACGGCGCACGCTGGCACAGCCCGAAAGCATATTAGCAAAACGCGAACCAGGCGCGACGCCGCCACCCGAATCGGGCACATAGGCGCTGAGCATGGCATCGTGATACCGCGTCAGACCCGAAACCCGGACACGGCGATCGTTGAGGAATGCCCCACCGCCACGGCTGGCCGTGAACAACTCGTTGCGTGCCGGATCGTAGATGACCCCATGCACCACCTGACCGCGATGGGCCAGAGCAATTGACACGGCGTAGACCGGAAACCCGTGAATGAAGTTGCTGGTGCCATCGAGAGGATCGATGATCCACTGATATTCAGGTACTTTACCCTGCCCTTCTGCACCCGCATGTTCGCCGGATTCTTCACCCAGAAATGCGTGATCGGGATACGCCGTTTTAAGCATATCGATAATGGCGGCCTCGACGCTCTGGTCGACTTCCGTGACATAATCTTTTGGCCCCTTGCGCGCCACCTGCAAGCGCTCGAGATCGAGACTTGCGCGGTTGATCATAGAGCCGGCGCGACGTGCCGCCTTGATGGCGGTATTGAGCATGGGGTGCATAGAGATCCGTAAATAACAAAAACTGAAACAGGCATGATTATAGTTAACCGCCTATTTTAGTAGATAGAAGCCAATCATCGAAATGACAGACTTTTTTGACCGTGCACGATTCATTATGGTGCACCCCAGCCACCCCGGAAATGTAGGGGCTGCCGCCAGGGCCATCAAGACCATGGGGTTTCGCGAACTGTGCCTGGTCGCACCCCGTTTTGACAATGTCATCGACATGCCAGAAGCACAGGCCCTTGCCAGCGGGGCTACCGACGTGCTGTCATCTGTTCTGGTCGTAGATACGCTGGGGCAAGCGCTGGCCCCGGTGACCCTGGCTTTTGCCATGACTGCACGCGAGCGTGTTCTGGGGCCACCGACCTGCGACATCCGCGAAGCGGCGTCTTTGGCCAAAGAACACCTTATCGATCATACCGAGGGACGTATTGCCATCGTGCTGGGCACCGAACGTTCGGGTCTGACCAATGAAGATATTGCGCAATGCCAACGTATTTGTCACATCCCTGCGAACCCTGAATACAGCTCATTAAACGTTGCCCAAGCTCTACAATTGGCCGCCTGGGAACTTCGCTATGCCTTAGGGGCATTAGGAACACCCGCGCCCAAAAAAGAGACGGGTGCCTCTCTAGCCTCGAACGACAAAGTTCAAGCCCTGCTGGCGCACTGGCAAGAGGCCCTGATTGAAATCCAGTTTCTGAATCTGGCCTATCCGAAGAAACTGATTCCTCGCATGCAGCATCTCTTCACACGGGCCAACCTGACCACCGACGAGGTCGACATGATGCGCGGTGTCTGCACTGCCATGATCAAGGCGGCGCGGGGACAATTGCGCCCCGCCACACAGTTATCCACGCCAATTGTGGACAAATCCATTGATAACCTGGGCATTAGTGAAAATTCATGAAAAAGATCAAAGCACTAGCTGTAACGTGCTATTTTCGACCACCCTGACAAAGAGTTATCCACGAAAAATGTGGACAACTCCATGGACAATCTTTTGATGACTTCAATTTTCCTTTGCACATCAAAGGACTGCCATCAGGGTGTCAAAATTGACCAGATGGCGACGGGTCAACCACCAAAAAAAACCGGGTCTTGAATTTTCAAGACCCGGCAGTTTTGAGGCTTTAAAAAACAGACGATCTCAAGCCACGGCCACCAACCGATCGAGGAGCTCGGGGTTCGCCAACAGTTCTTGACTGGCAGACTGGTGCACAATCTGGCCACGATCAAGCACAATCGCCCGCTCTGACAAACCCAAGGCCATACGGGCGTGCTGTTCAACGATAATAACCGTCATGCCGCTTTCCTGAACCAACCGGCGAATGACCCCCAGCAACTCTTGCACAATGATGGGTGCCAGACCTTCCATCGGCTCGTCCAGCAGAAGCATGGTCGGATTGAGCATCAGGGCACGGGCAATAGCCACCATCTGCTGCTCACCGCCCGACAACTGGTTACCCATGTTGTTGCGACGCTCTTCAAGACGCGGAAACAGTTGATAAATGCGTTTGACGTCCCACGGCCCTGGCCTGGCGACCACCGTGAGGTGCTCCTCAACCGTCAGCGATGGATACATGTGGCGCTCTTGAGGCACCCAGCCCATACCCTCTTGTGCCCGCTTGAAGGTAGGCACACGGGTCACATCAGCCCCTTTCCAGCGCACAGAACCCCCATGCATCTGGGTCAGACCCAGCATGGTCATCAACAGCGTTGACTTACCCACACCGTTACGACCCAGTAAAGCCAGGGTTTCACCCTCGTTCAGGGTCAGGGAAACATTCTCAAGAATGACGGATTCGCCATAGCCCGCCTTGACATTATCGAGGGCCAGCAATTCTTTACCACCTGGATTACTCATGCTCAGCCTCTCCGAGATAGACCTCTTTTACGCGGCGATCGTGGGCGATTTCGTCAGGCGTGCCTTCTGTGAAGACCTTGCCCCCAACCAGTACCGTAATGCGCTCGGCAAAACGGAATACCAGACTCATATCGTGCTCAATGAACAGAATAGTGACATCTCGCGGTAACTGGGAAATCACCTCGAACAGTTCCTGACTCTCAGCCTGAGGAATACCTGCCGCCGGCTCATCCAGCAACAAGACCTTGGGTTTGGTGGCCAAGGCCAGTGCAATTTCAACCAGACGCTGCTTGCCATACGGCAAATTACGCGTCAGTACATTGGCTTCCTGGGCCAGTCGCAAGGTCTGCAACAACTGCATCCCCTCTTCGACCAGCGCGGATTGTTTTTCAACGGTTTTGTACCATTGACCCGACAAGCCTTCGCGCTCGCTGATGGCCAGCACTACAGACTCCAGCACCGTCAAACCCGCAAACAAGGTATTGATCTGAAACGTGCGCGTCATACCTAACTTGACCCGCTCGTGCTGGGGCAACCGGGTAATGTCTCGATCCCCAAAAAACACCTTGCCGCTGGTGGCGTGCAACGCCCCGGTCAGCATATTGATGAACGTGGTTTTACCCGCACCGTTCGGGCCAATCAGGGCATGGCGCGCACCCGGTTTGAATTCGAGCGTGACATCGCTGTTGGCTTTAAAAGACCCCCAGATTTTGGTCAGCCCTTCGGTTCGTAATGTGGTGTTTTGAATGCTCATGAACGCCCCCCGGCCAAACGCTCGCGACGACGCTCAAGGAAATTTTCGACAGCGCCCAAAATACCTCCGCGACCCACCATCACGATAATAATCAACAACAAACCCAGCCAGAACTGCCAGTACACGGGGTTAATGTCGGAAATGTAATGATGCGCAAACATGAAAACAACAGCACCAATCAGAGCACCGTAAAGACGCCCCGTGCCACCCAGCACCAACACAATCATCAGGTCAGCAGAACGTACAAAACCCAATGCATCAAGGCTCACAAACTGAGTCGTTTGGGACAACAAGGCACCTGCCAAACCGGCCATGGCCGCACTGACGGTATAGATGGCCACAAGACGACGCTCGACATTGACACCAATCGCGGGCATCCGCTTGGTACCTTCGCGAATACCAACAAGGCTGAGCCCGAACGTTGAACTGACAATGCGGCGCGCCAGTAAAAACATCAGAAACAGCACGACAAAACTGTAGAAAAACCCGGTTTTACCGTACAGATCGAATTCAAACATTCCAAAAATCGGCCAGGTTTCAATACCCCAAAGCCCATCGGCGCCACCCGTAAAATCAGTGGCTTTGTTGGCAACTTCGTAGAGCATCAAACCGATACCCATCGTGACCATCAGCTGGGTCAGTTCATGACCGCGCACAACCAGAAAACTGGTGAGGTATCCCAGCAAAGCAGCCAATGCTGCCGAAATCAGCATGGCGCTAATTGGTTCGCCCCAGCCATATTTGGCTGATAGCAAGCCAGAGGCATACGCACCCAGCCCGAAAAAGGCCGCATGACCCAAAGAAACGATACCGGCGTAACCAACAATCAGGTCAAGAGACAACGCAAACAGCCCCAGAATCATGATCTGGCTGATCAGGACCAGATGATTCGGAAACAGAAAGTAGGCCACAAAAGGCAGTACCCAGAACAGGTATTCGAGCTTGTGCCAACGGTCATTAGGCACCCGCGGAGCGGGCAAATGATCAATAATGGAAAGTGACTTCAGGTTCATGAGCGCCTCGAAATTAGCCCGGCCGGGAACAGCAATAGCAGAATCACCATCATGCCGTAGATGACAAAAGCACCTACTTGCGGCACGTAGTACTTGCCAGCGACGTCAAAAATGCCCAGCAAAATGGCGGCCAGCAGCGGACCTTTGATGGTACCTGCCCCACCTACGGCGACCACGATCAGGAAGTAAACCATGTATTTGAGCGGGAACGTGGGATCAAGACCCAGCACGTCAATACCCAGCCCCCCCCCCAAACCCGCCAGGCCGGAACCCCGCGGAAACGTCAGGCGGAAC
>CAYTSJ010000047.1:0-9481 GCA_964440385.1 uncultured Pusillimonas sp.
GGCTCGAACCCACGACAACCGGAATCACAATCCGGGACTCTACCAACTGAGCTACGGTCACCACTCAAGAATGTAAGTTTAGCACAAAATTTTCAACGCTTTCAAATGAAAGCACATCTTTATATATACTTTGGCGTATTGCCCAAGGACAGAATGCGGGGCTCATCGCACGATATCGCCACGTTGCCAAACCATGAATTCATTTGAATCGCTTTTCTCAGACTACTGGCCACACATTGCATTTGCAATCAGCATGCTGATCGGCGCCGTCGCTGCGATCCATGCCGCAATGACCAAAACAGATGTACGGGCGGCTATTGGTTGGGTGGGGGTCATTTTACTTTCCCCGTTTTTTGGCGCACTCATTTACATCATTGCCGGCATCAACCGCATTCGCAAAGATCAGGTTTCACAGCTGCGCGATGCCTCGCTTAAAGACTACGACGACGTTAATCTGCCTGTCTTGTCAGATGTGGTGCCATGGTCAGCCCCACAGTTTGCCTCTTTGCGCTCACTCGGTGACCAGGTTAGCCATTTTGCATTGCACCAAGGCAACCAGATAGAAATTCTTCAGGGAGGAGATGAGGCTTACCCCGCCATGATTGCAGCCATCGACAGCGCAAAAAAAGCCATCGCTCTGCAATCGTATATCTTTGATAATGACCCGGAAGGGTTGAAAATCGCTGAAGCTTTGGGGCGTGCCCATAATCGCGGCGTGCAGATCAGGGTGTTGATTGACGCTGTCGGAGCCAAGTACTCGCGTCCGCCGATTACCAGAAATTTGCGAAAGCGCGGTATTAAAACGGCCCTGTTCATGACCAACCCACTCGGGCTTCGCATGCCCTATGCCAACTTGCGTAGCCACCGAAAGATTTTGGTGGTCGATGGCAAGGTCGGTTTCACCGGGGGGATGAACATCCGTGACGAGTTCATCACCCGACCCGACCGCACGCAACCCGACCGCGACACTCACTTCCGCTTCGAGGGGCCGGTCGTTCACCAACTCATGACCGTGTTCGCCCACGACTGGCAATTCACCACAAGGGAAACCTTGGCGGCTGAAGACTGGTGCTCGCAAGACTGGTCCGTCGAAGACCAGGCCTCTTTACCCGCCCGAGGCATTCGTTCAGGGCCTGATCGCAGCCTTGGCAGCAACCATAGCCTGTTACTGGGTGCGTTTGCGGTGGCTCAACACCATATCCGTATTCAGTCCCCCTACTTCCTGCCCGATGCAGCTTTACTGGCGGCCATCAGCACCGCCGCGCGACGCGGTATCAGGGTCGACATTGTTATTCCTGGCAAGAACAACCTGCGTTTAGTGAACTACGCCATGATGGCGCAAATAGACCAGGTGATTCGAAGCGGTTGCAATGTCTGGGTATGCAAAGGCACCTTCAACCACTCAAAACTCATCACGGTCGATGATGGCTGGTGCTATGTGGGTTCATCGAATCTTGACCCACGCAGTTTGCGTCTTAACTTTGAGTTCGATGTCGAAATTTACAGCCATGACTTTGCCGTCCGATTGTCGTCATTGATTGACAAGGAAATCAGCAACAGCGCCCCCTTGACCCTGGACAACATTGCTAAAACACCGTTTATCAAGCGCTTACGCAACAAAATCATCTGGCTGGCGAGCCCTTACCTTTAGGTGTCGCACTATGGGCTGATCACGCAAAATGCCACCTGCTTAACCTTGATCTTGACTTTGACAAGATCCATCAGCCCAGCCGCTCACTCTGGAAATATCAATAAATGAGGCCGCCACCGCCGGGTCTGGCGACTCAAGACGCGGGATATGACCTAAAAAAGGGGCTGGCAGCCGACGCTCAAGCGTCTGCAAGTTTTCTTCAAGACACGACATGTCGGGGTCTACGGTGTTAGCCACCCAGCCCGCCAGCACAAGCCCACGCGCCCTGATCGCCTGAGCCGTTAAAACCGCATGACTGATACACCCCAGACGCATGCCAACCACCAGTACTACCGGCAAACCCAGGGTCTGAGCCACATCGGCCAGATCTTCGGTTTCTGAAATCGGCACACAGAACCCCCCGGCGCCTTCAACCACAACCGCATCGGCAAGGCGACTCAATTGCGTGAATGCTGAAAGAATCTGAGCCGAAGACATCGTGACACCCTGCTGGCGTGCCGCGATATGAGGCGCAATCGGCGGATCAAAAAGGTAGGGAACGACAAGTTCAAGGGGAACCTTCGCATTGGCCTGCGACATCAAGGTATCGACATCTTCGTTGCTTCTGTAACCATTCGACACTACCGTGCCCGCAGCCACAGGTTTCATCGGCGCAACCGTCAACCCCTGGCGGACCAGGCAGTACAAAAGTGCAGCAGCAACCAGCGTCTTGCCGATTTCTGTATCGGTGCCGGTCACAAAGACCGACTGTCTAGAGGTAGGCATCATCATCGAGTTCGAGTTCAGCGCGCGAAATAGCTCGCCCGAGTCGCAACACATCCTCTTCGGTATGCGACGCGCTGAGGGTAATTCGCAATCGGGCCGTACCGGCGGGAACCGTTGGGGGTCGAATTGCAGGTACCCATAACCCTTGATTCATGAGAAACCCGGCCACTTTCACAGCGTGCTGGTTGCCTCCGATGATGACCGGTTGAATTGCGGTTGAAGACTCAGGCAAACCCCACTTCTGCAGCCGGATGGCCCTTAGCAGGAAGCCCCTGTTTGCATGCAAGATAGCGCGTCGTTGCGACCCTTCATCGCCCACAATCAGCTCAAGACTGACAGATAGCGCATGGGCCAGCGCAGGAGACGACGCTGTCGTATAAATGTAAGGGCGGGCACGCTGAACCAGCCACTCGACGACCTGGTCATGCGCCACAACAAACGCACCCGACACGCCCGCGGCCTTCCCAAGGGTACCCATATAAATGACCCGTGGAGAGCGCAACGCAAGATGCTCAAGCGCCCCCAAACCCGTTGCGCCCAACACACCAAACCCGTGGGCATCATCCACAATCAAGGTGGCGTCAAACCGTTCTGCGATGCTATCGAGCTCGGCCAGCGGAGCCAGGTTGCCGTCCATACTGAAAACACTGTCAGTCACGATAACCTTGACGGCCGCGCTGCTTTCAGACAGCAAAGACTCTAGTTGACCAAGATCACCATGCGGATACACCTTGACGCTGGCACGTGCCATACGCATGCCATCAATGAGCGAGGCGTGATTGAGCTGCTCGGAGAAAAACTCAACGTTGTCATCCAGTTGCGCCAATGCCGTCAATAATGACAAATTGGCCATGTAACCGGTGCTGAAGTACAGCGCACGTGCGCAATCAATCCAGGAAGCATACAAATCGGCAAGGCGTTCTTCAAGAACCGCGTGGGCGCGCGAATGACCGCTAATCAGGTGGGAAGCGCCGCTACCCGCACCATACAGGGCTGCGCCTTCTTGCAAGGCCGCAACGATATGAGGGTGATTGGCAAGACCAAGATAATCGTTGCTGCAAAAAGCCAGTAAATCCCGGCCATCCACCCTGACACGTCGCCCCCACGCAGAATCAACCACACGCAAACGTCGGCGCAACCCGCCGGCATCAATGTCGGCAAGACCTTTGCCGATGTGCTCAAGTAATGTCATCGCAGTACCGCCAGGACTTGACCCAACACAGCAAAAACCGCATCGGCCAGAAAACGCACATGGTTTTCTTCCAGAATATAAGGTGGCATCAGGTAGACGGTTGTGCCAATAGGGCGAGTCAGAATGCCGTATGACAAACCGGTTGCAAAAAACAGCCGTGCAAATTCCCCGGCCTTTTGCGCATCATCAAGCTGGACATCAAACGCCCATATCATGCCGCACTGACGGAAGTGGCGCACCTGCGGATGCGCCACAACGGGCGCCAATGCCGCGGTCAATGTCAGAGCCATCGCACGATTGGAAACCAGAACATCGTCTTGCTCAAAAATATCCAGCGTGGCTAAGGCTGCCCGGCAAGCCAATGGATTACCGGTGTAAGAATGGGAATGCAGAAAACCGCGAGCCGTGTCAGAACTATAAAAAGCCTGATAGATCTGATGCGTTGTCATCACAAGCGACAAAGGCAAATACCCGCCACTGATGCCTTTGGAAAGCGTCATAAAATCTGGCCAGATACCGGCTTGTTCGGACGCAAAAAAAGTGCCGGTACGACCACACCCTACGGCAATTTCGTCTGCAATCAGGTGGACGTTGAACGTATCACACAATTGACGCAAGCCAGAAAGGTAACTGGCGTCATACATCGCCATGCCCGTGGCACACTGAACCAGCGGCTCGACGATAATGGCAGCAATTTGATCGGCCTTTGCCTCAAACAAGGCACGCACTTCATCCAGGGCACGCATTGCGACCGCGCTGGCGTCTTCGCCAGGACCGGCCTGGCGCGCATCCGGTGAGCCAACGACATGCGCCTGTCCCAACAAAGGCGCGTAGACATCACGAAAAATGGCCACATCGGTCACCGACAATGCGCCGACCGTTTCGCCATGATAGCTACCCTTCAGACAGACAAACGTCTGCTTGGCGGGGTGCCCCGTATTACGCCAGTAATGAAAGCTCATCTTGAGCGCAATTTCAACGGCGGAGGCCCCGTCAGACGCATAAAAACAATGGCCCAGCCGATGCTCCGTGAGCGCAGCAAGACGCTCAGACAATTGCACCACCGGTTCATGAGTGAAACCGGCCAGCATGACATGCTCGAGGCGATCAAGCTGGTCTTTCAGGGCGGCGTTGATCCGCGGATTGGCATGACCAAAAAGATTCACCCACCACGAACTAATGGCATCCAGAAACCGGCGCCCCTCATGGTCGAATAACCAGGGCCCCTGCCCCCGTGCCAACGGCACCAAAGGCATGGTTTCGTGGTGTTGCATTTGCGTGCAAGGGTGCCAGACACTTTTCAGGCTGCGCGATACCCAATCAACATCCTGATCAGGCACACCGGATACCATACTGGAGGCCATTTCGATAGCCACCGTTATTTGCCGTTGATCGTATCGGCGATGACACGACTGTAGGGAGATGCCACATCGGCCAGGTTATCAAGCACCGTAAAGTGGTGGGTATCTGGTACAACATGGTGATCGGTAATCACACGGCCCCATTGCTGCGCAATGGCCGCGGATTGCAAATGAAACTGCAAGGTCTCATGCTCACCAATAATGGTATGGACACGCGCGCCCGGTAAAGGACGATAAGCAACCGGGCTCAATGCTTGCGCCCGTTGCACATCGAGCGCCAACGCCGTGTTGATACTTGAAGGCAACAACGCCGGCAAATCAAACACACCACTGATGGCGAACACAAAACGAATCGGTGCCAGCGCGCGGTTCTCGGGAGTGTCTGTCACCATGGAAGAAACCAGATGGCCTCCGGCCGAGTGACCCATAATGGAGATCTGTTCGGGATCAAAACCGAAACGACCCGAATGAGCATGCAACCATTGAATGGCACTGCGCACCTCAAGCACCATTTCTTCGATACGGGCCGCAGGCGCCAACGAATAATTAATAACGGCCACATGAATACCGGCAGCCACATACGGCTCGGCAATCAGACTGACATCGGACTTATCCCCGCCCTGCCAATAACCCCCATGCACAAACACCAGTAACGGGGCCACTGAAGCACCCGCGCTGAAAAAGTCAAGGTTTTGTAAAGGCTGGTCGCCGTAGGCAACATCACATTCGGGGTTAAGACGCGCCCGCAAAGCGGCACTCTTGAGTTGCCAGCCCTTGGCCACTTCAGGGAAGTCAGGGAAAGCCACACGCAGGTTGTAGCCTTTCTCGCTGAGCGCTTCCGGGCACATGACACGGCCGCCAGACAAACCATTGAAACTGGGCATTTTTTCGGGTCTCCGTTATGGGTATTAACGGCGCCGATTCTATCACGCAGACCCTTTCATACCGGGCAGGAAATAGTGGCGCGTCGTGAGGGTCTCGAACCCCCGACCTCAGGCTTAGAAGGCCCGTGCTCTATCCAGCTGAGCTAACGACGCGAAGAGACATGCAGATTGCGGGCGCATTATAGCTGAAGCCACATGACGTCAAACGTCAAAGCGTCAGGTAAGACCTGCGAATCTCTTCGTTGTCTGACAGTGCCTGCATGCTGCCTTCGTAGCGAATCTGCCCTTTCTCAAGGACATAAACGCGATCAGACACAAATTCCGCAAAATGCATGTTTTGCTCGGAGAGCAGCACACTGACTCCATGCGCTTTCAAGGCGATGATGGTGTTGGCCATCTGTTCAACAATCAAAGGCGCAACCCCTTCAGAGGGCTCATCCAGCAAAACCAGCAACGGGTTACCCATTAATGTCCGGGCCACTGTCAGCATTTGCTGTTCGCCACCGCTCATTTGACCACCCGGACGATTTTGCATGGCCCCAAGATTAGGAAACAGCGTGTATAACGCCTCGGGGCTCCAGGTGAAAGCAGCAGAACCATCAGGCCAGGTGCGTGGCGCCTGACGTGCCACCTCAAGATTTTCAGCCACCGTCAGAGTTGAAAATACACGTCGGTCTTCGGGAACAAAGCCAACACCGGCACGAGAAATTTCAAAAGGCTGACGTCCATGAATCGGCTGCCCCATGAAGCGGATATCGCCACGTGATTTTTCCATGAGACCCATAATGGCTTTCAGGGTTGTCGATTTGCCGGCACCATTCCGCCCCATCAGGGCAACAACCTCGCCGGGTTGCACCTCAAGATGGACATCAAACAAAATATGGGCGGCACCGTACCATGCGTTCAGATTGTCGACCTTGAGTAACGGCGCACCACGATTAAAAGCCATTTTTTTCATGCATGCGCCCCTGGCACCTTCTTTTCAAAGGTTTTACCTGAACCGAAATAAACGGCTTGTACTTCGGGATGATTACGGATGTCCTGGGGCGTACCTTCTGCAATCAACCGGCCACGCGCCAATACAAGCACACGATCGGCATAACCAAAAACCACATCCATACTGTGTTCGGTAAACAATACCGCCATGCCACGCTGAACTACCAGTTGCCGGGTTAAAGCCATAAGCTCGTTACGTTCTTTAGGCGCCATGCCGGCCGTCGGCTCATCCATTAACAAAAGCCTGGGCTCACCCGCCAGCGCCATCGCCAACTCGACGCGTTTAATGTCACCGTAAGCCAACGCACTGCAAGCTCGATCGGCTTGCTCGGCCATGCCCACCTGCATCAACAGCGCCAGCGCTTCGCTTCTGTAATAGGAGGCCGCTGATTTCCAGAATGAAAATATCTTGCGACGGTGCGCCAACAGCGCCATCTGGATGTTTTCAACAACGGTCAACGCGGCAAATGTGGCGGCGACCTGGAAAGTTCGCCCAACGCCCAGACGGGCAATTTTCCGGGGCAGCAACCCGGTCAGTTCATGGCCATCCAGCTTGATAAACCCTGAGGTCGCGGCCAATTGCCCGTTCACCAAATTGAAAGTCGTTGTTTTTCCGGCCCCGTTCGGGCCGATCAGGGCTAATAACTCGCCCGCCTTCAAGTCAAAACTGACGCCATCAACAGCCGCATTGCCACCGAAGGTTTTGTGCAAATCACGAACTTGCAACAAACTCATCGCACCTGCTCCCCATGAGGGTTGCGAGGCCTCCCGAGCACGCCCGACAGTTCCTTGAAATAGCCTGCAATACCTTGCGGAAAAACCAGCACAATCAGCAAAATGACACCACCAAACATGGCCAGCCAGTACTCGGTAAGCCCCATGAAATAGTCTTGCAAGAACTTGAACGTAGCCGCCCCCACAACGGGGCCGACCAAGGTCTGCACACCGCCCAGCAGCACCATGACCAGACCATCCACCGATTTACCGACCCCGATGATCTCGGGGGCTGCACTGCCTTTTGAGAAGACATACAACACACCGGACAGGCCCGCAAAAATACCTGCAATCACAAATGCAACCCACTGCACCCGTTTCACGTCAATACCCAGTGCATCGGCGCGCAAGTTAGAGTCTCGCGCTGCCCGCAGGGCATAGCCAAACGGTGAAAACAACAGCTTTCGTAGCACCCATGCTGACACCAGAACCGCTGCAAAAGCGAAGTAGTAATAAGCAGCTCCGGAAAGCCACTCGGGGGGCCAGACCCCGATCATGCCGTTCGAGCCGCCTGTGAAGTCATCCCACTGATAAATAATCGACCAGATAATCTGGCCGAAAGCCAGCGTCAGCATCGCCAGGTAAACCCCCGATAACCTTACGCAAAACCAGCCGAACGCCAGGGCACCCAAACCTGCAATAACTGGCGCAAGTGCCATCGATAAACCCATTGGCCATGCTGCAATCTTGAGCAGCATGGCTGCAGCGTAGGCCCCCAGACCATAATAGGCGGCATGACCAAACGAATGCATACCCCCGGGGCCCATGATGAAATGCAAACTCAGGGCAAACAAAGCGGTCACCATGATGTCTAGCGCCAAAACAGGCGCATAAGGCATCCAGTCTGTGAGCAGCGGCAATATCGCGACCATCACAACAATCGCCAGCATGAATAGCTTGAACGGCGTGCTTGCTGGTCGTATCGGGTCCTCGACTGGCGCAGAATTTCGGCTGGTGGTCTGCACTGTTCCGAACAACCCCCACGGACGAAACACCAGCACCAAGGCCATGAAAATGAATTCAACCACAAGGGTCAGTTTAGGAAACTCAAAACTGACGCCAAAAAAAGACATGGTTCCCAGCGCAATGCAAAGGGCTTTCAGTTCGGCAATGATTAGAGCTGCAACATAAGCGCCGGGAATAGACCCCATGCCCCCCACAACCACAATGACAAAAGCATCGCCGATCACACCCAGATCAAGTGCAAGATTGGCAGGGAGCCGGGGAATCTGGAGGGCACCACCCAACCCGGCCAAAAAGGCCCCCAAGGCAAACACCGCCGTAAACAACCAGGCCTGATTAACCCCCAAAGCACCCAGCATCTCGCGATCCTGGGTAGCTGCCCTCACCAGCCTCCCCCATCGCGTTCGCGTTAAAAGCAACCACAGCAAGCCCAGAACGACAGGCCCGATAAAGATCAGAACAAGGTCATATTTAGGAAAAAAATGACCGGAAATCTGGAATGAACCCTTCAAACCCGGAGCAACCGGGCCCAACAAATCTTCAGGCCCCCAGAAAAACAACGTGGCGTCATTGATGACCAGCACCAAAGCAAATGTAGCCAGCAACTGGAATAATTCGGGGGCACGGTAAATACGCCGTAGCAATGCAATTTCGACCAATGCGCCAAAAGCACCGACCAGCAAAGCCGCAGCCATCAGGCTGAACCAGAAGCCCAAAGGACTATGGCCAAACTGCTGAACCACGGAATAAGCGACATAGATTCCCAGCATATACAGGGAACCATGGGCAAAATTCACGATACGAGTGACACCGAAAATCAGCGACAGACCTGCAGCGACCAGAAACAACGATGACGCTTCTGCCAACCCGTTCAGGATCTGGACAACAAAACCCG
>CAYTSJ010000048.1:0-9277 GCA_964440385.1 uncultured Pusillimonas sp.
AGATTTAGCCATGAATCTGGCCGCCTTGGAATAATGGGGTAAATGGAGCGCGTACGATGATTGCCATCGCGGCGCCCATCATGAATGCCATATACACGCGGGTTTCACTGAAAAATACGTCGGTCACCTCATACGTATTCAAATACATAAGGCCGAACATAATGATCGTTGAAGTAGCGATCATGGCGGCAAACCGAAGGTATTGGCGCATGGCTGATCTCCTGTTTTACGTAAAGATTTGCTATTTCTCAAAACACGTCAGCTTTGGCTACTGGCTAAGTTCAAGTGCCACCGACCCACGCGACGCGTTGCACTTCAGGTAGACTTTCGAAGCCTAAGGGCATTAAAAACGACCGATGCTGAACTCAGACTCATCGCCAATGCCGCGAACATGGGTGAAAGCAACAGCCCGACAAACGGGTACAAGACCCCAGCGGCCAAGGGCACACCAAGAGCGTTGTAAACGAATGCGAAGCCGAGATTTTGCTTCATATTGGCGATTGTTTTGTCTGAGAGGTGGCGCGCAATCGAGATGCCGCGCAAGTCTCCCTTGACTAGCGTGACCTGCGCGCTGTTCATCGCCACGTCGGTTCCCGTACCCATCGCAATGCCGACATCGGCTTTGGCCAGGGCAGGGGCGTCATTAATCCCGTCGCCGGCCATCGCCACAACTCGGCCTTCCGCCTGGAGTTTGCTGACCAGGTCCAGCTTGTCAGCCGGCTTCACCTCACCGTGAACCTCGTCAATTCCTAATTGCTGTGCCACAGCTTTAGCCGTCGAAATGCCGTCGCCCGTTGCCATGATGACGCGGATCCCAGCCGCCTTGAGATCCTTCACGGCTTCCGGTGTGCTTTTCTTGATTGGATCAGAGACGGCCAGCAAGCCTATTAATTGACCGTCTGTTGACAAATACATGACGCTTGCACCCTTGGTGCGCAACGATTCGGCGGTACTGGCCATGATCGTAACGTTAACGTTTTCTTGGTCCATGAGAGCGGTGTTGCCGAGGGCGAGGTGCTTACCGTCGACCTGGCCCCGCACCCCAATACCGCTACCCGATTCGAACTCGTTGACGGCACTGAGGCTTAAGCCTTGCTCACGCGCTGCGCTAACAATGGCGTCTGCTAGCGGATGTTCACTGCCCTGATCAAGGCTAGCCGCCAGACGCAGCACTTCGGCAGCCTCTGTGTCGCCTGCCGGAATGGCCTGCTCGAACGCAGGGCGGCCTTCCGTCAAGGTGCCGGTCTTATCGACGATAAGGACATCGACTTTACGTAGGTTCTCGATGGCTGCTGCATCGCGAAACAGCACGCCCTGGGTGGCGCCACGGCCGGTTGCCACCATAATGGACATGGGCGTGGCTAAGCCCAGGGCACATGGGCAGGCGATGATCAGTACATCTACGGCGTTAATCAAGCCATATACCCAGCTCGGTTGCGGCCCAAAAGTACCCCAAACAAAAAACGTGATGATGGCGATGACGACGACTGCCATCACAAAATATCCTGCCACCTGATCAGCCATCCGCTGCATCGGCGCGCGAGAGCGCTGGGCTTGCGCGACGAGCTGGACGATCTGCGATAGCACTGTGGCTGAGCCGACCTTTTCAGCTCTGATCACTAGCGAGCCCGACGTGTTCATCGTTGCGCCGATCACTTTGTCGCCAGGGCGCTTGCTTACTGGTAGCGGTTCGCCTGTGAGCATGGATTCATCCAGGGAACTGGCGCCGTCTTCCACCAGGCCGTCTACGGGGACTTTCTCCCCAGGGCGCACACGCAAGCGATCGCCTTCATGCACGTGCGTCAGGGGTACATCCTCTTCTGTTCCATCCGCGTTGATCCGGCGTGCTGTTTTGGGTGCAAGTCCAAGCAGCGATTTGATTGCAGCCGAAGTTTGCGACCGCGCCCGCAGTTCCAGGATCTGGCCAAACAGGGTCAAGGAAATGATCACCACCGCGGCTTCAAAGTAAACAGCCACACGCCCCATGGACATGAAGGTTTCGGGGAAAACGCCCGGTGCGACTGTCGCCACGACGCTATAGACGAACGCAGCGCCTGTACCAAGACCAATGAGCGTCCACATGTTGGGACTGCGGTTGACAACGGATTGCCAGCCGCGCACGAAGAAGGGCTGCCCAGCCCATAGCACCACGGGTATTGACAACACGAGTTCGATCCACGTTTGCGCGCTCATGTTGAACCAGCCGAGCTGCGGACCGAACATGGCAAGCACGGTCACAATGACCGTAAAGGGCAGCGTCCACCAGAATCGCCGAGAGAAATCTTTCAGCTCGGGATTGTCGTCTTCCAGGCTGGGCATCAGTGGCTCGAGCGCCATGCCACACTTCGGGCAGTTTCCTGGACGATCCTGTCGAATCTCAGGGTGCATCGGACAGGTATAAATTGTGCCAGGAGCTGCCTGCTCGAAAGCCGCTTCGTTCTTGTTTTTCTGACTGGTGAATTTTTCGGGATCACGCTTGAATGTTTCCGAACACTTGGTACTACAAAAATAGAAACGCTTGCCTTCATGCTGAACCTGATTTACGGAGTCTTTCGTTACTGGCATACCGCACACAGGATCGGTGAGTTGTAAGCTGGAGGCGGGCTGCGTCACGTTGCGGTTGTGAGGGTGTTCAGACTTGTTCTGCGCCATGGCGATAAAAACCTTCCAAGAGTGTGAGCGCAAGTTCAGCCCGTGTACGGCCAGATGCTTTTAGCGCCTAGGGAAATTGCGGTCAAATTCCATCATGCCACATACCAACACGTGGTCAGACGTTAATTCGGGGCTTGGCGCATTACATTTTTGTCATGTAACGCCTAATCGTAGCGTGAGCGCCGCGAGGGTAATAAGCAATACGGGCAAAGTGAGCACGATACCTACTCGGAAGTAATATCCCCAGGTAATGGTCATCCCCTTGCGTGCCAGGACCTGGATGAGCGGGGTCAACGCGTGCGTTAGCGATACTCACCTTCCAACGCCGCTCAGCCGTTTTTTTCTGTTAGTTTGAGACCATCGATGACCAGCTATTCTTCACCCGCCGATTTGACCTTGCCAATAGTCGACGAGACCCTATTGGACAGACCCACTCATGACAAACTTTCCTTGTCGGTTGGGGCAACGCATCCGCCCCATATTCTTCTACTGTACGGTTCGCTACGTGAGCGCTCATACAGCCGCCTCCTTACCGAAGAAGCGGCGCGCATCCTGACGCGCTTGGCCGCCGAGGGCGCCCGCTTGGCCGAGCGCGCCATGGAGCAGGAAATCGAAACGACGGGCAGCTAAACGACACTGGCATCGATTTGAATTTAGTTCAATAAACTCTCAACCACCTATAGCCTGAGGGCATCAGCATCAGCATCAGCGTCAGAATGCGGGATGGGCCTACGGCCATGAGAATTACCAGCTAAATTTGATATAATCCAGCTTGAATGAAAAAGTTTATATTCATCTTTCTGCTGGTGCTTCTGCCCCTCCAGGCTTCCTGGGGAGTGGTCAGTGTGTACGCGACACAAGAGCATGATAGCTGTTCTCCTACTTGCTCCGAAGCTCAAATGGTTCAAGCAAAGGATGGCGACCAAGACAGTTCCACCACACCGAGTGCTCATCACGAAGACCGTTTTTGTGGTTTGCATGCTCTCGGTATTGTCGAAACCGGCCCTCATCAAGGCATCTCCTTCTCATCTGACGCAGCCCCTCGAGTCCAAGAGTCGCGGCTTGCGTTACAGATCTTCATCGAACGGCCAGAGCGGCCTAAATGGAACGCGTCAGCCTGAAACGGCGCGACGCAGCACTCACCGCGTCGTGACGTCTATCCTTGCAGTAGCTGGGAACGGCAGGACGGGTACCACTTTCGTCTGATTTAACAGAATCGCTCCCGTCGCGTTCGCCCCTGGGCGACTATGACCGCACCCCCCGGCGCTGCTCAAGAGTCAAGTATCTCTAAAGACTATCTTGGAGCAATTCCATGCGCAGTGCATTAGTTCTATTTGCGGCCGCCGCGATCCTTTGGAGTGCCGCCTCGGCCCAGCCGCTGCCTTCATATTCCGCCGCGCCCACTGCCCCGCCCACTGAGCCAGCCACGTCGCTGACACTCAATCAGGCTTTGACACTGGCCCTGGATGCCAATTACACCCTTTCGTCGGCCCGTTACGCGGCCGATTCGTCGCAAGGCGTCGTCTTGCAGGCCGGCGTCAGGCCAAACCCGATACTGGACATCGAAGTAGAGGACACATCCCGCAAGGCCTCGCGTACGACAACGACCAAACTCAGTCTACCTATCGAGCTTGGGGGCAAGCGCGATGCGCGCATTGCCTCGGCCGAGCTTACCCGCGATATTGCGGGCCAGCAGCTGCTGCAGGCTCGAGCCGATGTGCGATCACAAACGGTGGCCGCATTTTTCGATGTCTTGATCGCGCAAGAGCAAGTAGCGCTGTCAACTAAAACGGTTGAGATTGCTGGCGATGCATACCGCATTGCAGATCGGCGCGTGGAGGCGGGAAAAGTTCCGCCGCTTGAGGCTGATCGGGCGCAGGTCGAACTGGCAAACGCCGAGTTGGAAAAGTCCCAGGCGGCCAGCTCCTTGGAACTGGCGCGGCGCACCCTTTCGGCGTTGTGGGGCAATCCGTCACCGCAATTCACCCAAGCGCAAGGGGAGGTCGCTGTCTTGCCGGCACGCCCCGGGTTAGACGACTTGGCCGCTGCACTGGAGCGTTCTCCTTATATACAGGCCGCACGGCTTGAGCAGGACCGATCTCGAGCTCAGATCGATGTGGAACGCAGCAAGCGATATCCGGATCTGACGGTAAGCGCCGGCGTCATTCGTAATAACGAACTAGATCGAAATCAGATGATGGTGGGCGTATCGATTCCCTTGCCCTTTTTCGACCGAAATCAAGGCAACGTCTATGAAGCATCGATGCTGGCATACAAGAGCCGAGACGATTACCGGGCTTTAAAGATTCGTTTGCAGACGCAGTTACAACAGAGCGCCAGCCAGTTCGACATGGCCAAAAGTACCTCGGCAAGGCTTGCATCCGACATTTTGCCTAAGGCCGAAACGGCGTTTGAACGCGCCAAGAAAGGTTTTGAAGCTGGCAAGTTCGGGTTTACCGAAGTGTTGGATGCGCAGCGAACGTTATTTCAAGCGCGCGTTCGCCACCTTTCAGCACTATCGGATGCATATCAAGCCCTCGCGCAAATAGACCGTATTCTGGGATCAGATTGACTATGAAAAGCACACAAAATAAGCCAGGTTTGGGCAACCGCAGCCGGCAGACCGTCTTAATTGCCCTGATTGTCCTCATTGGCGTTTTACTTAGTACCTTGTTGTTGGCCGGGACCAACACGCAGGAGGGTGGGTCCGAGCAAGAGGAACATGCGCATGCGTCGGAAGATACAGAAAAGCAGCACGACAGCAAGGAGGCTGAACATGCGGATGAGGGTGGCGAGACGCATGCAGATGAAGAACAGCATGGGCGCGAGGTGACCTTTACGCAGGGGCAGATTGAGGCGGCCGGAATCACCTTGGCGACTGCTGGGCCGGCGTCCATTCAAAGCACCATCCAGTTGCCGGGCGAAATCGTCTTTAACGCCGATCGCACTGCGCAGCTCGTTCCGCGCCTTGCCGGCGTCATACAGGCGGTTAAAGCCAACCTCGGGCAAGAGGTCAAAGAAGGCGATGTACTCGCCGAGATAGCCAGCCCGGAGCTGTCCGAGCGACGCAGCACGTTGAGCGCCGCGCAAAAGCGCCTGACGCTGGCGCGAACCACCTATGAGCGCGAACGGCTGTTATGGAAGGAGAAGGTGTCGGCCGAGCAGGACTATCTGCAAGCTCGCCAGCAACTGCAAGAAGCGCAGATTGCTGTGGACGACGCCCTTGAGCAGCTCCAGGCGCTGGGGACTGATGCCGGTGAACCTGGCCGCTTCAACCGCCTCGAAGTGCGAGCACCTTTCGATGGAATGATCGTAGAAAAAGACATCGCCCTTGGGGAGACGGTCAGTGCTGATGCGCCGATCTTCAAGATTTCAGATTTGTCGACGGTATGGGCTGACATGATTGTGCCGGCTGAAGCACTGGGCACCGTGCGTGTTGGCAGCAAAGCAATCGTACAGGCTACCGCCTTTGACTCACAGGCTCAAGGCACCGTTTCGTATGTCGGTTCGCTGTTGGGCCAGCAAAGCCGGGCTGCTACGGCTCGGATCAGTTTGCCCAATCCCAATGGGGCGTGGAGGCCCGGCCTGTTCTTGAATGTCCAAGTGCTCTCAGGTGAGGCACAAGTGCCTGTCGCGATAGAGCCTGAGGCGATCCACACCCTGGAGGAAGAGTCAGTGGTATTTGTGCGCCACGATAACGAGTTTGTTGCACAAGCTGTGACGACCGGCCGCCGCGATGCCAACTCGGTGGAAATTGTCGAAGGGTTGGAAGCGGGTACGTCCTACGCCGTGAAAAACAGCTTTGTCATCAAATCCGAGTTGGGCAAGGCTAGCGCCTCGCACAGCCACTGAGCAGGGGAGACGCCGTGTTTGAACGCATCATCCGCTTTTCAATCGAGCAACGCTGGCTGATTATCCTGGCCGTACTTGGAATGGCCGCCCTGGGTATCTATAACTACCAGCGCCTCCCCATCGACGCTGTGCCCGATATCACCAACGTACAAGTACAGATCAATACGCCCGCACCCGGGTATTCGCCGCTAGAAGTGGAGCAGCGCATCACCTATCCGCTTGAAACGGTCATGGCGGGAATCCCGAAGTTGGAGCAGACCCGTTCTCTGTCTCGCTATGGGCTGTCTCAGATCACCGTGATCTTTGAAGAAGGTACGGACATCTATTTCGCGCGCCAGTTGGTGAGCGAACGGCTGCAGGGAGTCAAGGACCAGCTTCCAGATGGCATTGCACCGAAGCTCGGGCCTATTTCGTCGGGGTTAGGCGAAATCTATTTCTGGACTGTAGAGGCGGATGAAGGGGCGCTGAAACCAGACGGCACGCCTTATACGCCAACAGACTTGCGCGAAATCCAGGACTGGATCATTAAGCCTCAGTTGCGTAATGTGCCAGGCGTCACCGAAATCAACACCATTGGCGGATACGCCAAGGAATACTTGATCGCGCCCGACCCGGTCAAGCTGCGTTCTTACGGGTTTACCTTGCAAAACCTGCTGGACGCCGTCGATCGGAATAACAGCAATTTTGGGGCCGGCTATATCGAGCGGCGTGGCGAACAATCGCTCGTTCGGGTGCCCGGCCAGGTGCAGTCCGTGGAGCAAATCGGCCAGATTTTCATCGCCAACGTGGACGGCTCCCCGATTCGCATCCAGGATGTCGCGACGGTGGGTGTAGGCAAAGAGCTGCGCACCGGCGCGGCTACCGAAAACGGTCGCGAAGTCGTGCTGGGTACGGCATTCATGCTGATGGGTGAAAATAGTCGAGCGGTTTCACATGCAGTCGACAAAAAAATGCAGGAAGTGAACCGCAGTTTGCCCAAGGGCATCAAAGCAATAACGGTCTACGACCGCACCGTGCTTGTAGACAAAGCGATTGCCACCGTACAGAAAAACCTGCTTGAAGGCGCGATTCTTGTCATCGTGGTGCTCTTCCTGTTTTTAGGAAATATACGAGCGGCCGTGCTGACAGCCCTGGTCATTCCTTTAGCCATGCTATTTACTTTTACGGGCATGGTGACAGGCAAGGTCAGCGCGAACCTGATGAGCTTGGGCGCGCTTGATTTCGGCATCATCATCGATGGGGCCGTGGTGATTGTGGAGAACTGCATAAGGCGCCTGACGCATGCACAAGCTCACCACGGACGGTCTTTGACGCTTTCGGAACGACTCCATGAGGTATTTGCTGCTTCGAAAGAAGTACGCCGTCCATTGATATTCGGACAACTCATCATCATGATTGTCTATCTACCCGTCTTCGCCCTGACGGGCGTTGAAGGCAAGATGTTCACTCCGATGGCCTTTACCGTGGTGACGGCGCTACTGGGAGCGATGATTCTTTCGGTCACGTTCGTGCCAGCTGCCGTTGCACTGTTCATCGGTAAGCGCGTTACAGAAAAAGAAAGTATCTTCATTCGTGCCGCAAAAAGGGCCTATCGTCCCGCTCTGGATACCGCCTTGGCCAACAAAGCGGTCGTCCTGACCGTTGCAATTGTTGCCATCATCCTCTCAGGCCTCATCGGTGCACGCATGGGAAGCGAATTTATTCCAAGCTTGAACGAGGGCGACTTCGCCATTCAAGCGTTGAGGGTGCCAGCCACCAGTCTGACCCAGTCCGTAGAGATGCAGCAGCAGCTGGAACGCAAGTTGATCAAGGAGTTTCCGCAAATTGAGCGCATTTTCGCCCGTACTGGCACCGCTGAAGTGGCTTCCGATGCAATGCCGCCCAATATCTCGGATGCTTACGTCATGCTTAAACCGAAGGACCAATGGCCCGATCCAAATTTGTCCCGAGACGAGCTGATACGTCAAGTGCAAGAGTCTGCGGCGCAACTGCCCGGCAGCAACTACGAATTCTCCCAACCGATTGAGCTGCGATTCAACGAGCTGATTTCGGGTGTGCGATCAGACATAGCAATCAAGGTCTTTGGTGACGATATGGAGGTGCTGAACTCAACGGCTGCGCAAATCGCGCAGGTACTGGGGCAAGTGCCCGGCGCATCGGCTGTCAACGTTGAGCAGACGACGGGGCTGCCGGTACTCACCATTGCTATTGACCGCGCTCAGGCGGCACGTTTTGGTCTATCGATGCAAGAGGTCCAGGATGCTGTGGCGGTAGCCGTCGGAGGACGCGACGCGGGAACGCTGTTTCAAGGAGACCGGCGCTTTTCGATCGTAGTGCGGCTGCCCGAAACGCTACGCGGCGACATAGACGCCATCAAACAACTGCCTATTGCGCTGCCAGCCCGTGATGGCGACGTGGTCAGCCAAATTCCGCTAGGCTCGATCGCCACGTTGGAAACGACAGTCGGTCCGAATCAGTTCAGCCGTGAGAACGGTAAACGTCGGGTGGTCGTTACCTCTAACGTCCTGGGACGCGACATCGGCTCATTCGTCGCCCAGGCGCAAGAACGAATGCAGGGTGAGGTGCAGGTGCCCGCTGGGTACTGGGTGGAATGGGGCGGAACGTTCGAGCAGCTTCAATCGGCCACATCGCGGCTGCAAATCGTGGTGCCGGTGGCCCTGTTGCTCGTGTTCATTCTGCTTTTCATGATGTTCAACAACATCAAGGACGGCTTGCTGGTATTCACCGGCATTCCTTTTGCCTTGACCGGCGG
>CAYTSJ010000049.1:0-9197 GCA_964440385.1 uncultured Pusillimonas sp.
GGTTGGCCAATGCGGTTGAAACTGCGCTGAACGAAATCGGGTATGACAGGAAGTCGGCAAACATGACGGGCATAAAACGCAGCCATGGCGGTCTGGTAAGCCTCTGAATCGGTTGTGCTGGCCTGTTCGTGCGCCGCAAGCGTGTTTTGCACCGATAACGGCAACTGTTCTCGCAAGCGTTTTGCCTCTTGCCCCCACAATGGCGCACTGGACGTGCTGTTGGATAAAATCAGGGCTTTCAAGCCATCAGGTCGGGAAAGCGCATACTCAAGGGCCAGCATGCCGCCCCACGACTGGCCAAGTATGACCACCTCGTCTAAATTCAGTGCGTTACGTACCGTTTCAACCTCATGCACAAAACGGCTCAAGTGCCAACGCGCTGGCTCATCAGGGCAATCCGATTTTCCACAACCCAGTTGATCGTAAAAAATCACACGCTGCTCGCGCGAGGAAAGGGCAGCAAGATTTTCGAGGTAATCATGGGGAGCGCCCGGACCGCCATGCAATATCAGTAATGGTGTACGCTCATCCAGCGCACCACCACCCACACACCTGGTCCATATTTTGAAGTCGTCTTCAACAACAATAAATTTTTCGGTAATGTTTGTGTGCATGGCAAGCTTACTCTCCAAGATCCGTGCCCCTTTATGACGCCCTAACGTGTCAAGATTTTGTCGAGGACTCATCTTTAATGACTGATATTACGATTTACCACAACCCCAAATGCGGTACCTCCCGTAACACGCTGGCAATGATTCGCAACAGCGGTGTGGAGCCCCAAATCATTGAATACCTGAAAACGCCCCCTGGTGGTGATGAGTTGATGAGCCTGGTTGAGGCCATGGGTCTAACTTTGCGGGATGTGCTGCGCCCAAAGGGTACCCCTTATGATGAACTGGGGCTGGGAAACCCCGAGCTGACGGATGCGCAGTTGCTAGACGCGGTGGCGCAACACCCCATTCTGATACAGCGCCCCATCGTCAAAACCCCATTGGGTGTGCGTCTGTGCCGACCTTCCGAGGTAGTGCTGGAAATTTTGCCGAACCCTCAGCAAGGGCCGTTCACGAAAGAGGATGGAGAGGTTGTGATTGGCAAGGATGGGCAACGTGTGTCCCCGTCATGATTGCCGCTTGGCATGTTCAATCAGCCTGCGATCGCGTTTCGTGGGTCTACCCATGCGAATGGTGTCGGCGGGTTCTGGTGCAAGCCGACGCAGCTCTGCCGCGGCTTCGCGACGTAACTTGCTTTCTTCGGTTTCTTCATAAAGCTGCTGGGCCACCGGTGCGGGCCCGCGCATGCCGCTGACCGCTTTTACCCTGACCTCGACAGGTGGGTCCCCTTTTCGGATGGCGATCAGATCGCCTGGGCCTACTTCGCGGGCCGGTTTGGCCGGCATCTTGTTGACATTCACCCGACCTTTGGTGATTTCCTCGGAGGCGAGGCTACGTGTTTTGTAGAAGCGGGCGGCCCAGAGCCATTTGTCGAGTCTGATTTTTTCCATGGCGTTAATGATGCTTTAAATCGGTTGTATCAAAGGATAATAGCCCGTTCTCGCAGAGCCCCAAGCGTCCAGGGTTGCTGGCAGAAGGGTGGTTTCATAGCCAAAGTTGTTTAAGTCGCGCAGGCTCGCCACGGACTTGAATTCCGATGTAGCGAGAGTAAACCCCAACACTGATCATTCTGCCTGCTGTGGCAAAATGCCGAAGCGTCATCAGGCGCGGCGAACAGGATAGAGGCCATTATGTTTTATTCTCTCCGGCATCCCGGAGCCCTTGCGGTGACACTTGCAGCAGCCGGTATTCTCATGATCACCATGGGTACCCGGCAGTCTTTCGGTCTGTTTATCAGTCCCGTCAACACGTCGACAGGTATGGGCATTGCCACAATCAGTTTTGCGCTGGCCGTGGGGCAATTCACCTGGGGGCTCGTTCAGCCTGTCGCCGGTGCTGTGGCTGATCGTTATGGTCCCAGAATTGTTCTGATTGCTGCCATTCTGACCCTGGCGGCGGGTTGCGCCGTAACGCCGTTCATGGGGACCGGTTTTGGTCTTATGGTCTCGCTGGGTGTGCTGGCTTCGATAGGCTCGGGTGCGGGCAGCTTTTCCGTACTGATTGGTGCCGCCGCACAGCGCTTGCCCATTGAATCTCGTGGTACGGCGTCTGGCATCATCAATGCAGGGGGGTCATTTGGTCAGTTTGTTGCTGCACCGATTTTTCAGAAACTGATCCAGTCTATTGGCTGGATGGGCGCCATGTGGGGTATGGCCTTGACGGCATTGCTGGCGTTACCGATGGTTGGAAAACTGGTTGGCAAGCAGTCTGCCGGCAGGGCGCCTGTTGCCGGCGAAAAAAAGATGCGGACAGCAGTTTCCGAGGCGATGCGTGACCGCAATTACATTCTGCTTAATATCGGTTTTTTTACCTGCGGGTTTCATATTGCGTTTCTCGTCACGCATTTGCCTGGCGAAGTCGGTTTATGCGGCTTGCCACCCTCGGTGGCCAGCTGGTCTTTGGCGATCATTGGTTTGGCGAATATTTTTGGCAGTATTTATGCAGGCTCGTGTATAGCCCGTTATCGCAGTAAATATGTATTGGCTGCGATGTATGGGTCAAGAGCGCTATTGATTGCCTGGTATCTGACTATGCCCCGCGACCCTTGGGTATTTTATGTGTTTGCGGCAGGTATGGGCTTCACCTGGCTGGCCACGGTGCCCCCGACGGCTTCGCTGGTGGGCAAGCTGTTTGGTACCCGGTATCTGGCGACCTTGTTTGGTTTGACCCTGTTGTCGCACCAGACTGGCGGTTTTCTTGGGGCGTGGTTGGGTGGCCTGGCCATTACCGAGTTCGGTGACTTCACCTGGATGTGGTATGCCGATATGGCGCTTGCCCTGGTGGCTGCCTTCGTTAATCTGCCGATCAAAGAGGCCCCTGTCCGCCTGGCTACCTAGCGCCTTATCTTTGGCAAAAGACCGTTCACACCGCACCGCATTTTGATGCGGTGTTTTTTTTGAAAAATTCCCCCAGCAGGTTGCAAGAACACCATGCATTCATTTATGATGTTGATAATCATTCTCATTAAGTTTTCGATTCAGGAGATGTCTGGTGTTGCTCAAGAAAAATGTTCCCGGCCGGTTGGTTTACGCGGCGCTGTTGGTTGCCTCAACGCAGGCTGTATTTGCTCAGCAAGTCGATAAGGTCAAGCAGCTTGATACTGTGGTGGTTACTGCGGGTGGCTTCGAGCAAATGATCAAAGACGCGCCTGCGTCAATTACGGTCATTACGCGCGAAGAGCTCGAGAAAAAACCATTTAATAATCTCGGCGATGCGGTTGCCGATGTGGAAGGCGTTTCGGTTGAGCGCGGCGGCAAGACTGGCGGGCTGAACATCAGCATCCGGGGTATGGGTTCTGATTACACGCTGATTCTGGTTGATGGCAAGCGTGTGAACCGCAACAGCTCTGGGGCCAGGCCAAATGGTTTCGGTGATGTTGACACCGGTTTCATTCCGCCAGTGTCTGCCATCGAACGTATTGAAGTTGTCCGTGGTCCGATGTCGACCCTGTATGGGTCAGACGCCATGGGGGGGGTGATCAACATCATTACGCGTAAAGTGGCCAAAGAATGGAGCGGTAGTATCATCGCAGACGGTACCGTTCAGATGAACGACACCTTTGGTAATAATTATGGTTCCTCGTTTTACCTGAGCGGGCCGATTAAAGAGGATGTGTTGGGTGTATCAATTTACGGTCGTTATGACCGCGATTTGGCTGCACACGAAGAATTCGCGGGTTCTTACGATAGCACCACTAAAACATTCGGCACTTCGAATGTGTCCGGAAATGGTTATACCGGCACAAAAATGCACAACGTGGGTGTCAAGTTTGCTTTGTCCCCAAATCAAAACCATGACGTTATTTTTGATGTAGAGCAAGGCATTCAACGCTATGACAACAGCACAGGTCAGCTCGGCACTCTGAATTCCTCAGCCTCCCCTGGCAAGAATCAGACGTCAGGCGGTTATGAAGGCGAACAGCGGTATGACCGAACCCGCTACGGGCTAACCCATCTGGGGCGCTATGGCAGTCTCAATTCTGATTCCAGCATTGTTTACGAAACTACCGAAACCAAAGGGCGAACCAACCCGATCAGCAACCCCAAGCGTTCCACCGATGGAACGCCGCGCAAAATTAATTACGACAACCTGGTGCTGGACAGTAAATGGAACTGGTCATTGCTGGATGACACCCATAATTTGACTTTCGGCGGGCAGTGGCGCGAGCAAAAATTTCAGGACGGTCTTGTTGCCGGACGGGTAGATACCCAACAGTGGCAATGGGCCTTGTTTCTTGAAGACGAGTGGCGAATTGTAGAAAACTTCGCGCTGACTGTGGGTGCTCGTTATGACCGCAACCAGCAGTTTGGCGGTAACTTTAGCCCGCGGGCCTACGGGGTCTGGAATTTGAGTCCGAACTGGACCCTCAAGGGTGGTGTTGCGCGCGGTTACAAAGCCCCTGATGTACAAACAGTCACAGAAGGCGTTGTTGGGGTTCGCAGGCAAGGGGCTGATCCGATCATTGGCAACACGTCGCTGACGCCCGAGAAAAGTACGTCGACAGAGCTGGGTGTTTATTTTGATGACCTGCAAGGCTCAAAAGCTAACATCACCTTTTTCAATACCCGTTTCGAAGACAAGCTGGAAGCACCCGCCACAGCAAACTGCGGCGCTGCGCCAAAAACGGGTGTGAATTGTATTTATGTCGGTCCCGACTGGGCCAGTTCAAGGAATATTTACAAGTGGCAAAACATTAACAAGGCAACGCTGCGCGGGTTCGAGCTTGGCGGGTCATTGCCGATCGTTGATGGTTTGACCTTGGGAGCCAACTATACCCTGACCGATTCAAGTCAAGACTCGGGCGACAATATCGGTCAACCTTTGAGTTCTGAGGCACGTCATCGGTTAAACATGCGTCTTGACTGGAAAATTGATGGTCGTGCCTCTGCATGGCTCAAGGCAGAATATCGCGCCAAGCAATATCAGGGTTTGAACAACCAGAAACAGCACGAGTTTTACAACCCGTACTGGCTGTTTGGCGTTGGGGGGTCTTATCAGGTCAACAAAAACGTCAGTCTGAACGCATCTGTTGAAAATTTGCTGAACAAGAAGTTCATTAATTACGGGTTTGATTCGACGGGGACATGGGGGAACTCGTATTACAGAATTATGGAAGGTCGCCGTCTCTGGTTATCTGCCACCGTGAATTTCTGATGATCTTTTAAATTGTCCGACAAGGTAGGCACCCCCGTTGTCGGACAACTATTTTTTTTAAGAATGCGCTGTCAGCGTAAAGTTACCAGGGTGTTTCTTGTCAGGATATCTACGAATTTCCTCGTAACTCTGATAATCTGCATTTTCTATTAATTACGAAAATTAATTCAAAATGCTTGCATCAGCGCGATGGTTAATGGCCTGTTTGCTAACGGCATTCTTGGTGCCATTGGCCACGAGCGTGCAGGCGAAACCAGTGGTGATACAACTCAAGTGGTTGCATCAGTTTCAGTCAGCCGGCTTTTATGCTGCACTTGAAAAAGGTTTTTTCGCTGAGGAAGGTTTGGATGTCATCCTGCAAGAGCGGGATCCGTCGACAAACATTATTACTACCGTTCTGAATGGCCAAGCCGATTACGGTGTCGCCGACGCGGTTTTATTGATGCACTCCGCCTATGGGGACCCGGTTGTTGTGGTTGCAGCCTTTATGCAGCATTCGGCTGGTGCGCTCATGACGATGGCAGACTCGGGTTTGATGTCCCCTCAAGATCTTGTTGGCAAGAGAATAGCCACTTATATCAATGATTCAGATGGAATTGATATCCTGGCTATGCTTGCGGCCCAAAAAGTATCTGATCGGGGGCTGCTGCGTGTGCCATGGTCTGATCGTCTTGATCGGTTGGCAACGCGGCAAGTTGATGCCGTCTCTGTATATACCACCAACGAGCCTTTTGTCATGGCTGAGCGCGGGTACAAAGTCAATCTTATTACCCCGCGTCATTTTGTGTTGATTTGTATGGTGACATGCTTTTTACCTCCAGGAAAGAGGTCCAGCATAATCCTCAGCGCGTCGACGCGATGCGTCGGGCAATTATTCGGGGGTGGGAATATGCACTTGATAATAAAGAAGAAATTGTTGATTTAATTGTTCGTCGCTATAACACGCAGAACAAGTCGCGTTCAGCTTTGCTCAATGAGGCAAAAGCCCTTGAGGCTCTTTTCGATCGATATACCACTGCCATCGGTGATATCAACCCTCAACGCGTTGACCGCCTTTACAAACAATTACGAGAATTGAGTCTGGTCAGTGATAGCGGCGATAAACCCGGGCTTCTTGTATATCAGTCTGCTGTTGGTGGCCCCGACCTGCGTTTGACCGAAGAAGAAAAACAGTTTTTGAGTCGTACACCAACGGTCCGTTACGCCATAGACGAAGCAGGGTGGCCCCCCTTCGAGTTTATGGATGCAAAGGGTGAAGTGCGGGGCGTTGCTTCCGACTACCTTCACGTTATTGGGCGACGTCTGGGCATCGAATTCCATAAAGTTGACAGCCCCGATTGGGAAGCGGCCCTTGACGGGGTGCAGACTCGAAACATTGATCTTTTGCCAAGTGCAGCCCAAACACCCGAGCGTAGTCAATACATGGGGTTTACAGACGCCTATGTCTCATCCCCGATGGTGATGGTTACCCGCAATGACGTTGATTTCATTCCCAGTATGTCTCAACTCGCGGGCAGGCGCGTCGGGGTCGTGAAGGGCTATGCCTCTGACGAGCTCTTGACAGATAAACACCCTGACATCACCTTGAGTCGGCACCTCAGTACCCAGGAAGGCTTGAGCCGATTAGCCTCCGGCGAAATCGACGTTTTTGTTGATAATCTTGCTGCGGCTATTCATGCCATCACGTCGCATGGGTTGGCCAATCTGAAAATATCTGGTCAAACGCCCTATGCATTTGATCTCAGAATGGCTGTTAGAGCCGACTGGCCTCTATTGCTCAGTGCTGTGAATAAAGTGCTGGGTAGCATGACGCAGCAAGAGCATGCTGCCATTTATGATCGTTGGGTCGGTTTGTCGATAAGTGCTCCTTTCCCCTGGAAAAAATTATTGCCCTGGATCACTTTGGTTGCACTGGTTATAGCGCTGCTGGCAATTTATTCTGTTCATACGCGGGTCAATGCATCGCAGGGTTAGTCAGATGAATGCCAGCTTGGTAGCGGCTGAGCAGGCACTCAAAGATAAAAATGCCGAACTGTTTGAAGCTTCAGTTCGTGACAAGCTCACAGGTATTTTCAATCGTTACCATCTCGATGCGGTGTTGTCCAAAGAGTTTGAGCGCTACCGGCGTCATCATGTGCCTTTCTCGATTGTCATGTTTGACCTTGATCATTTCAAGCGCGCAAACGATCAATTTGGTCATCTGGCCGGCGATCAGGTATTGCGCCGATTTTCAGAAATAGTCATGAAAAACATCCGTAGTAGCGATACTTTCGGGCGTTGGGGCGGAGAAGAGTTCTTACTGATTTGTCCTGAAACCAGGGCGTTTGAAGCTTTGGCGGTCGCTGAAAAAATTCGTCAACATGTGGCAGCTGCTACCCTTTACGAGGGGCTGCACCAAACTGTTAGCGCCGGTGTTAAAGACGCAACCGGGTGTCAATCAATCGATGAGCAAATTTCGGGTGCCGACAACAAACTGTACGAGGCCAAGTCGGCCGGGCGTAATCGTGTGATGGTTTAGCGCTAGTGTTGAAGTGCAGGCTTGCTTTCAATAAGCAAGCTTTGTCGCACTACGGTGCCGTAAAAATCAAACGCCCGCCTGTCTCAGGTCTGGTACTGAAGACCCCTCGGGATGATCATATAGATGCAGCGTTTGGGTCGGAAAGGCTAACTGGGCACCGTGGGATGCCACAATGCGACCGATCTTCAGCATGATGTCTTGCTTGATTTCATGGAACAGCACCCATTGTGTCGTCTTGGTGAAAGTGTAGATCATGATATTCAATGAAAATGCTGCAAAGCCGTTCAGATTCACAATAAGTGTTTGAGTGGTGTCGATTTCCGGATGGCTTTGCAACATGGACTTGATGTCATCCACTATTTTTTCTACCGCTGCGAAATCATCGTAACGTACGCCCACCGTTTCGGTAATTCTGCGGTTAGTCATGCGCGACGGGTTTTCGACAGAGATTGACGTAAAAATCGAATTGGGCACATAAAGCGCGCGTTTGTCAAAGGTACGAATTCGTGTCAACCTCCAACCAATTTCTTCAACCGTGCCTTCGATGTTACGGTCGTTAGACCTGATCCAGTCTCCAACTGCAAAAGGGCGGTCAAGATAAACCATTAAACCGCCGAAAAAGTTGGCCAATAGATCTTTGGCGGCGAAACTGACGGCTAATCCGCCTATGCCACCAAACGCCAGCACCCCCGAGATCGAGAAACCGAGGCTCTGCATGCCGACCAATACGGCCGTGATCAGGACGGATATCCGCAGCAACTTGCCAATGGCATCGACCGTGGTCAGATCAACCGGTTCATTGTTGGCCTGGCGTCTGGAAATGATGCCTTGTTGCACATTGCCGATGAAACGAATCACAAACCACGTGATGCAGGCGACAACGCCAATAATTCGAACAGGTTCGATGATATGCAGCAGTGTGACCTTGGTTTCCATTTGCAGTATTTCGACGGCAAATGACAGCCCGATAATCCAGGCCAGTACTGAGGCGGGTGTTCGCACTGCGCCGATCAGCGCGTTATCCCAATAACTTGATGTGATGTGGGTTTTTTCTTCCAGTTTGGCCAGAGAGCGGCGCAGCAGGAAATTGAATACCACCACAAGCAAGACGACCAGAAACACCTGAGCCGTCAAGCCAATAATCGGGTCTCCCCCGGTGTATTCGTTGATTGAGTCTGCAAGATCTGAAAAAAGAGGCGCTTCCATCTCGTGGTTTTCCCTGATTGTTCAAACCATCCATTGTAACGATCAGGGATTGCCGTGGAGGCGTGAGCAAAAAGCGCCCTTGCTTTGGCTCAGCGTGCTGCGCGTGGTTTGACCTTGGCAGACGCTTCTCGTGCACGTGTTCGGGCAGCATCAGTATTATCGTCGTAGGCAAGGGCGACACCCATGCGTCGATTCTTGAAACTTTCGGG
>CAYTSJ010000050.1:0-9109 GCA_964440385.1 uncultured Pusillimonas sp.
CGACGGCAAGATACTGGCTAACACCACACCCACCAGGGTGGCCGCTTCGCGCCATGACACCCAGCGACTTTGTGAAAAGTCGCCGCCTTGAAGACGTGCTGCCCAGGCCTGATGCGTAATACTCAAGGCGCTGTAGGCCAGGTAAGTCACTACCAGCATGGCCGCACACCAGGCCAGCAGAGCCCCCCCGCTTCGCATCGCCAGCGGTGGATAAAACAACCCGAAAAAGCCGGACAACAGAACCAGCCCACCCAAAGACAAGGCCAAGAGTCGGCGGGTATCAGACATCGACAATAACACGTCAGCGACATAGCCCATCAGCGGGTCGGTCACGGCGTCGAAAATGCGTACCAGCAAAAGCACTGCACCCAAGGCGGCCAACGACGCCCCGAATTGCTCGGCATAGTAGGCCGGCATGTACACATAAAGCGGCAATGCCACAAAAGCCAGTGGCAGCCCCAGGGCGCCATAGCAAAGCCCGGAAAAACGAGAAAACCGGGCTGATGTCATCATGGGTTCAAACCCAGCAAGGCTGAGCGCAGGGCTGGCTCGGAAGTCCCCGGGGCTAGCCAGATACCGAAAAACAATTCTCCGAACCGGGCGTCTTGCACCGATGCAGTTTCCTGACCATTCAACAAGAAACGAACGGTACCATCAGGTTGCCAGGTTCCCGACAACCGATCCCCCGCCTTCACATCGGGGAACGCCTTTTCCATAAATGCAAGCCAGCCTTCCTGCTGATTGGGTTCAATCGAAGCCAGGCCCTGCATTTCTTTCAACGACCGCCCTGCAATCGCTTTACCTTCCAGAGCGCGTGCATAGTCAAGCTCGAGAACAAAAGGCTGATTGAACAAGGTCTGTGGCGTCGCCAGCTCGGAAACCCACAACCGGATGTCATAGACCGTGAACGTAAACCAGCGAAACCGCTGCTGACCTTGCAGCACGGGTTGCCCCAGGAATTCAGCCACTTCAGGGGGTGGCACAGGTTTTTCAGTGGCGTAAACGGACGCGGTAAAACCCAGGCACAAGGTAACCATCAAGCACAGGCACATCCGATAGATCGATACAAGACGCGAAGACAGGATAGTCATGACACTCACCTTAATCTGGTTTGCGCAAAGTGAACTGAATAACGTCGGTATTACCCGTATCAAAAGCGGCCTCGCAGTAACAGAGGTAGAAATCCCAGGTCCGCATAAACCGGGTATCAAAGCCAAGTTCGCGGATGGGTTGCTCATTGGCCAGAAACGGCTGACGCCAGCGCCGCAGGGTTTCCGCATAATCACGGCCAAAACCGAATGTCGACTCTACTTCCAGGCCAGCGGCCTGCGCAGCCTGAACAAAGGTGGTTTGGCTGGGTAGCATTCCACCGGGGAAAATGTACTGTTGAATGAAGTCCGTCGAGTGTGCATAACGATCAAAGAGATCATCACGGATCGTGATACTTTGAACACAGGCACGTGCCCCAGGCTTGAGGTTATTAGCCAGCGTCTTGAAGTATTCAGGCCAATATTCCTGGCCCACGGCTTCGAACATCTCGATAGACACAATGGCGTCGAACGGCCCATCATCAATGTCGCGATAATCTTGCAATCGCAAATCGGTTTTGCTGGCCAACCCGGCATCGCGTAACCGCTGCTGCCCATAGGCCAGCTGCTCTGTCGAGAGTGTCACCCCGGTCAAATGGGCGTCGTACCGTGCTGCCGTCGCTTCAGCCACAGCCCCCCAGCCGCAACCGATTTCAAGCACACGATGACCCGGCTGCACGCGAACCTGATCCAATGCACGATGAATTTTGGCCCACTGGGCCTGAGGCAAGGGCTGGCTGTAGTCACCGCTGAACAAAGCCGATGAATAGTTCATGGTTTCATCCAGCCAGAACTTGTAAAAGGTATTTCCAAGATCGTAATGAGCGTGAATGTTGCGTCGGCTACCACGACGACTGTTACGATGAAACATATGCCGGATACGGTAGATCAGGCTTCCCCACCAGGAACCGTACAAAACACTTTCCAGACGTTCACGATTCTCAATCAGCAACCGCAACAAGCCTGGCAGGTCGGGCGTATGCCAGTCTCCATGAATGTAGGTTTCGGCAAAACCGATATCACCGGACCGTATCACTGCAGAAAACACATGCCAGTTATTCAACCGCATAACCGCCACGGGTTCAGTGCCTGCACCGAAGCGGCGCAATGACCCGTCGGGCAATTCCAGCTCAAGGGTACCGACGGCCAGTTTCTCGAGTAACCGCATGATCGTCTTTGCCGGTGCAGGCGCCCTGGAAGAAGCCGCATGGGTGAGCGGTAGCGAAGCAGAGCGTGTTTCTAAGGTATCAGTCATGGGAAGCACTCTTTGTGGATTTGGTCGAAAAAGGCACGCGCTTGGCAAACAACTTGAGGGCTTGCCAATGAATGCGTGCAATGATGCCAAGCGTTAGCAGGGGCATGGACATCACCGTTCTAAACAAGCTGGAAGGCGTTAACAATTGCAAAACACCGCTGACACTGGTTTGCAACAGAGGCCCCTGGTCGTCATCATAGTCAATCCGTGCAACCGTGCGCTCAACTCCGGACACGGCTTGACGCGTGCGCATGAAACGAAACCGGTACCCTCCTGTGACCTGACAAAAAGGTGAGACATGAAACGTCTTGGTCGCCAACAGGGTTTGGCCCCAACGCATATCAGGCCCGGTCAACACATAACTGTGGCGTTGACCAAAAGTATTGTTGACCTCGGCGACAATCGCCTTAAGCGTGCCGTCGGCCTCATGCGCATACCAGAAACTGACCGGGTTGAACACATAGCCCAGCACCCTGGGGTAGGTATGAAGCCAGATTTCACCAGTGGGGTGAATGCCAGTATCAGCCAGCACGCGCTCGACCCAGGCCAGGGCATCGGACCCGCCCTCGCCATGATCAGCATCATGAAAACTGACCAGAGCCCTTTGGTTACGCTTGAGACCTGCAATGGGCTGATGACGCCAACTACGCATGGGCAGCAACAAAAACCAGGTTCGGTAAGCAAATGCGTTGCGTGCCGGACGCAGTCGGGTATGCCTGACCAGCCCTGTTCCAATCAGGGCCTGCGGCAGCGAAACAGGTGGGGTTGTGGTCATCGACGTCTTGATCAAGCGGCTTGGGGAATATTGTCTTGAACCTGCCAGCGCTGGAGCAAAGCCTGCGCGACCGAAAGGCCCGACTTCAGGCCGTCTTCATGGAACCCATAACCTGTCCAGGCCCCACAATACCATGTATGCTGCCGCCCCTGAATGGCAGGCAAGTCTTGCTGAGCCTTGCGAGCATCAAGATCGAACACAGGATGGGCGTAATCAATGCGCTGCAAGACTTTCGACGGGTCGGGTTGCCTGACAGGATTCAGTGAAACAATCACCGACTGGGCAAAGGGAAGAGGCTGCAATCGATTCAGCAAATAGTGCAGACAGACCCCCTGCCCCCCTTCAGCATCTGCCTCATGACGATGCTCGTAATTCCAGGCGGCCCAGGCCTTTTGCCGACGCGGTAACAATGACTCGTCAGTGTGCAAAACAGCATGGTTGAGCTGGTAAGGAATCGCCGACAGGACAGCAGCTTCGTCAACCAACGCATCGTTACCCAAAATAGACAGGGCCTGATCAGAATGGCAGGCAAAAATGACTTCATCAAAGTGCTCTGACCCTTTTTCGGTCAGCACATTGACGCCCGCGCCGACACCATGACGCCGCACCGCCAGGACGGGTGTCGACAAACGGACATCATCCAGATCTTCAAGTATCCGTCGAACATAATTACGCGCCCCACCTGTCACGGTGTACCACTGGGGGCGATCACTGACTTGCAACAAACCATGGTTGTGACAAAAACGAATCAGTGTTGATACCGGAAACTCGAGCATTTGCTGAGCCGGGCAAGACCAGATGCTGCTGATCATGGGCAACAGGTACCAATTGCGAAAGACCTGGGAATAACCGTGTTGGTGTAAAAAATCACCAATACTTTGGTTCAGTTCGGCTTCTGACCCCTTGACCGCCAACGATGTGGCCTGCGTGTTGAACCGTAGAATATCGCGCAACATGCCCCAAAAAGCGGGTCTGAAGAGATTACGTTTCTGGGCAAAAACAGCAGCAAGATCGCTACCACACCACTCAAGGTTTCCTTGTTCGGCCTGAACAGAAAACGACATATCGGATGCTGCGGTTTCGACACCCAGAGATTGAAACAGCTGAACCAGGTGTGGGTAGGTGCGATGATTGAACACCAGAAATCCTGTATCGACACCCTGCGTGACCCACTGACCGGCACGGTCAGGCAATGTCACATCAACGGTGTTGGTATGGCCCCCGGCATAATTCGCGGCCTCAAATAACGATACCCGGACACCATTTTGTGACTGGACGAGTGACCAGGCCGCACCTAAACCCGAAATTCCTGAGCCAATCACGGCAACTTTCTTCATGTCCTGCTCCAATTCATGGACAAATACAAATTTGTCCTAGTCAATTCCTGTTCATAGACAAATAATAATGCCTAAAGTTCAAAATGACAATTAATTGTCTAGGACAATTATTGTTGATATCATTGTTGTCCAAGACAAATTATGAAAAAAGATTCATGAGCTCCACTCACAGCGCAGGACAGATCATGCTCAATATTGCCGCCGTAGAAAGAGACACCCGGATCGGTAAAGACACCTTGCGCGTCTGGGAGCGCAGATACGGGTTTCCCCAACCCGAACGCGACGATAACGGTGAACGCCTTTATCCGGCAGACCAGATCGACAAATTACGAATCATCAAGCGCTTGCTGGATGCAGGGCATCGACCCGGAAGAATTGTCTCTCTTGACATCGAAGCGCTTCAAAAGCTGGCCGAAGGGCTGCGTGATGCTGACGCCCCGAAATCGGGGGGGGCAAAAACAGCAAGCCCCCCCTCGGATGAAATCAAGGCCTTGATCGACCTGCTTAAGACGCATGACCCCGGACAAATTCGTCGACGTTTCTCACAAACCATCATGCGTACCGGTCTGTCGCAGTTTGTGTTGAATCTGGCCCTGCCCCTCATGCACGAGATTGGCGAAGCCTGGGCCAGCGGCAACCTGCACATTTTTGAAGAGCATCTGTGCTGTGAAATTCTGGAAACCACCCTGCGATCTGCCATGGCGACTTCGCCAGAGGCCTCCAGCGAAAGCCGGCCAAGAGTGCTTTTAACAACATTTCCTGGCGAAATCCACAGCCTTGCATTGCTGATGGCCGAGGCCTTGTTCCAGGTCGAGGGGTGTGCCTGCATGAGCCTGGGCGCACAAACCCCCCTGCAAGACCTGGTGAACGCCGCACGGGCGCACCGGGCAGATATCGTGGCCGTGAGTTTTTCTGCCGCCAGCAACCCGGGGCAAGTCGCTGAAGGCTTGAGCGAGTTACGCAATATGCTGGACACACCCATTGAATTGTGGGCTGGCATACCCCACGCGGTGTTGCATCGTCGCGGTGTTCCAAACGTGATATTGCTTGCAACGCTGGAACAAATACCGGCCGAAATTCAGCGTTGGCGGTCACGGCAATGAGCCTCACCCTATATACTCAAGACCCGATATCCTTAAAACATTCATCGTGACGAAAATTTATACCCGCCAGAAAAAATGGCTGGTCATTATTACCGCCCTCCTGGTGGCTCTGTGGGCCTGGCAAGGATGGCGAGGCCCGGTAATAACCGGCTACATCGTCGAACAAGCCGAACTGGTCCAGCAAGTGGTTGCAACCGGGCGTGTCGTGTCGAACTCCAGGGCACAAATCGGTAGCGAAATCACCGCTATTGTCACAGAGCGACATGTGCGCGAAGGCGACATCGTCAAACAAGGTGACCCTCTGGTTTCCTTGCGAGCCGATAACCTGGAAGCACGCGCCCGAGAGGCTCAGGCCGCACTCGATTTGCTGCAAACATCCCAACGCCCGCAGGCGTTTGCGGCGCGGGCGCGTGCCGAGTCCCAACTGGCACAATCAAAACGCGAACTGGAACGACGTCAATCGTTACTGGCGTCGCGTGCCGTTCCAAAGGAAGATGTTGAACAGGCGGCCAATGCTGTTGCAACGGCACAAGCTGCCGCACGCCAGGCACGCCTGGACGCAGAATCTCTTGCCCCTGGCGGAGCCCAGGAAAAAATTCTCCAAGAGCGTTTGAAAGCCGCATTGGCGGATCTTGAAAAAACCACTGTCCGTGCCGAACGCGATGGCGTTATCCTGACACGCAACGTTGAGCCCGGTGACCTGGTACAACCTGGTCGTACATTGTTCACCATGAGTGCGACAACAGACACCGAACTACTGGTTCCCGTCGACGAGCGAAACCTGGGGCTGCTTGCTACTGGACAACAGGCGATTGCCATCACAGACGCCTGGCCTGATCGCCCTTTTGATGCCGTGATTACTTCCATTGCCCCCGCCGTTGATCCAGAACGCGGCACTGTCGATATTCGTCTTGCCCCAGACCCCTCCCCCGACTTCCTGCGACAAGATCTGACAGTGACTGTGACCATCACGACGGGCACCCGGGAAAATGCCATGGTCGTACCGAATGACGTCTTATATCGTGATGCCAACGGGCAGCCTTATGTCTGGAAGGTCAATGGAAACACGTTAGAGATCGTAAATGTGCAAACCGGCTTGCGCGGCCAGACCCTGACAGAAATTGTCGCTGGGCTCCACCAAAACGACAGGGTTGCTTCTGTTAACGGCAAAAGTATTAAAGAAGGTCAACGCGTGAGGCTGGAGCCACAGCCTATGCCAGGGCTAAACAACCCGCGAGATGTCTCCACGCGAGGCGAAACCCCCATGAAGTTCAACTGAAGGCAAGGCCATGCTGTGGCTGCAATCGAATGTTGCCCTAAAATTCCTGCGACAAAACATCACCCAGACAGGGCTGATACTGGTCGGCATTGCCGTGGGCGTATCTGTCATTGTCTTCATCACAACGCTGATCACTGGCCTGCAAGCCAACATCATCGAGCGCACCTTGGGTACCCAGGCTCACATCCGTGTCGAGCCACCCGACGAACGCAACCTGATTGCGCCTGCTCCTGGTAATGCGCATCGTCTGCTTCTGGAGGATCCTCGCGCCCAGCGACTGCGCTCTATCAATAATTGGCCCGCCGTTCAGAACACCCTTGATGAACTCCCCCGGATCACTGCGGTTTCTCCAGTGATTTCCGGACCTGCCTTTGCACGACGCGGGAATGTGCGCAAGTCTGTTTCACTGGTTGGCATTAACCCCGAGCGTTACGAGCAAATTATCCCCATCAGCAAGGACATGATCAGTGGACAGTTCCGGGTCGGTGCGGGTGATGCGGTCATTGGCAGCTTGCTGGCTCGCGACCTGGGGCTGCGCGTGGGCGGGAAACTTCGCATCGAGGCAGGTGACAACCGCAGTGCCGTTGTCACCATTGCAGGCATTTTTGAGCTAGGGGTACGCGAACTGGACCTGCGCTACGTGTATCTGGATCTAAAACAAACCCAGTCATTGCTCGATTTACCCGGCGGAGTCACCGTCATTGACGTCACGGTAAGCGATCTGTTCCAGGCCGACAAGGTCGCCCTGCATATCGGAAAACTTACAGGTTTGAAGGCAGAAAGCTGGATTGAAACCAATGCACAACTCATGAATGCGCTGAGCTCTCAACGATTATCAACGACAATGATCAGCTTCTTTGTGGCCGTGTCGGTGGCCTTTGGTATTGCCAGCGTTCTGGCGATCAGCGTCACACAACGTACCCGTGAAATTGGAATTTTGCGGGCCATGGGTATGCGCCGTAGCCAGATGTTGCAGGTCTTCCTGATACAAGGGGCTATTCTTGGCATGGCCGGGTCAGCCTTTGGGGCCATGGCTGGCTATGGTTTGGTATGGTCATTCAACACGTTTGGCCCCCGGCTGTTCTACATCCCCCTGATGCCTGGTCTGATCCCTGTCACCATGCTGTCCGCCACCTTGACGGGTGTTCTCGCGGCCATGATACCGGCCTGGCGCGCAGCAAAACTCAACCCCGTCGAGGCCATACGCTATGTCTGAGTCATCGAACGACGCCGTGCTGCGCCTCGACAACCTGAAAAAGTCTTACAACATCGGCAAGCCCAACGAAATCGAGGTCTTGCACGGCCTCAATCTTCGAATCGAGCCCGGAGAATTCACAGCCCTGGTCGGGCCATCAGGCTCGGGAAAAAGTACCCTGCTGAATCTGTTAGGGTTGCTTGATCAGCCGACCTCGGGCGAGCTTTACCTGCTGGGGAAACCCACCCGGTCTATGGATGACGAAGCCTTGACCGCCATGCGAAGCCGGCATATCGGTTTTGTCTTCCAGTTCCATCATCTGATTCCAGCGTTCGACGTTCTGGAAAACGTCATGATGCCGAAAATGATCGCTCAAGGACGCCCGACAGCCGAGATGCGGGAACAGGCCCTTGAATTGCTGGACCAGGTGGGGTTGTCTAAATTCACCAGCCGCAAGCCTGGCGATTTATCTGGCGGACAACAACAACGTGTAGCAATTGCCCGCGCGTTGATGAGCCGCCCGGCCTTGCTGCTGGCCGATGAGCCCACAGGCAACCTGGATACACAGACGGCAGCCAGCGTTTTTGAACTGTTCAGAACCTTTAACGAGCGTTATAACTGCGCGGTCTTGATTGTGACGCATGACCCACGACTTTCAGCCACCTGCGACCGCACTATTACGCTGGTTGATGGCGCGTTGGCCACAGAACCCGGATCGTCTGATTTGGTCTGAAACTGGCCCTAAAGCGGCCAGTGAAGCTGGTCGGGCTGAACGCAAGACTCGAACAAAGGCTTGCTGAACAGGTATCCCTGCAGCAGGTTAATGCCTAAATCTTTAAGGCAAAGAGCTTCATCAACCTCTTCTATACCCTCGGCAATCAGCAAAATATCGAGCTCTGTTGCAATACTGGCAATACCTCGCACGATGGCTTGACGTGGTTTGCTGGTATGAATACCACGCACCAGGCCCATATCAAGTTTGATGATATCTGGCTGGAAATCGGCCAGCAGGTTAAGCCCTGCAAAACCCGCCCCGAAGTCATCAATGGCAGTCATGAAACCGATGCGCTGGTATTC
>CAYTSJ010000051.1:0-8940 GCA_964440385.1 uncultured Pusillimonas sp.
CCTCTGGATCCATGCCATCATTTCAATAAAAACAGGCACTTAAAGAAGAACAGCAACGCACCAAATCACACAAAAACTGGCACAGATATTGCTTTAACAGCGCCACATTCACCATGGACAAGCCTTATGACCACTCAAACTCTCACTCCCGGCGCCGCCTTCAGGGCCGCACTGAAACAAGAAAACCCGTTGCAAATCATCGGAACAATCAATGCCAATCATGCCTTGCTGGCCAAGCGGGCGGGGTATCGGGCCATTTACCTGTCTGGCGGGGGTGTTGCCGCCGGTTCTCTCGGGCTGCCCGACCTGGGCATCAACACACTTGACGACGTACTGGTCGACGTCCGTCGTATCACCGACGTCTGCGACACGCCCCTGATGGTTGATATTGACACGGGCTTCGGTCCTTCGGCCTTTAACATCGCACGCACCGTGAAAAGCCTGATCAAATTCGGCGCCGCCGCATGCCACATCGAAGACCAGGTCGGCGCGAAACGCTGCGGACACCGCCCCGGCAAAGAAATTGTTAAAACGCAGGAAATGGTCGATCGGGTCAAAGCCGCCGTCGATGCACGGACTGACGACAGCTTTTTCCTGGTGGCCCGCACGGATGCCATTGCAGTAGACGGTATCGATGCGGCACTTGAACGCGCCATCGCTTGTGCCGATGCCGGTGCCGATGGCATTTTTGTTGAAGCCGCCTATGATCTGGAAACGTACAAAATATTCACTGACGCACTCAAGGTTCCCGTACTGGCCAACATCACCGAGTTCGGCAAAACACCGCTTTTTTCAGTCAACGAACTGGGTAACGCAGGCGTTGGCATGGTGCTTTACCCGTTGTCGGCGTTCCGTGCCATGAATAAAGCGGCTGAAAACGTTTATAAAGCCATTCGCAGGGACGGGCATCAAAGGAACGTGATCGATAGCATGCAAACCCGTGAAGAACTTTATGAAGCCATCGGCTACCACGCCTTTGAACAAAAGCTTGATGCGCTTTTTCAACAAGAATCTAAACACTGAACCCTCGAATCCAGACTCATCCCATTCGGAGACAGACATGACTGCACATAGCACCACCACTGAAGCCAGCCCAAACCCTAACGCACCAAAACCCAAAAAATCAGTGGCTCTTTCCGGCGTGATTGCCGGTAACACGGCCCTGTGTACTGTGGGCAAAACCGGTAATGACCTGCACTATCGAGGTTACGACATTCTTGACATTGCAGAGCACTGCGAATTCGAAGAGGTCGCCCACTTGCTGATTCACGGTGAACTGCCAGATGCCAACACCCTGCGCGCCTACAAGCAAAAACTGCGTCGTCTGCGTGGCTTGCCCCTTCAGTTGCAAAGCATCCTTGAGTCCTTGCCAGCCGCCACTCACCCGATGGATGTGATGAGAACCGCGGTCTCGGCCCTGGGGTGCATTCTTCCCGAGAAAGAAGACCACAATCTGGCGGATGCCAAAGATATTGCCGATCGCCTGCTGGCCTGCCTGGGCTCGGCCTTGTTGTACTGGTATCACTACAGCCATCGTGGGGAAATGATCGACGTCCAGACCGACGACGACAGCATTGGCGGGCACTTCCTGCATCTGTTGCACGGCGAGGCACCCGGCAAGGATTGGGTACGGGCGATGCACACGTCCCTGATTCTCTACGCCGAGCACGAGTTCAACGCCTCTACGTTCACCTGCCGTGTCGTTGCGGGCACAGGCTCAGACTTTTACTCGGCCATTACCGGCGGCATTGGTGCCCTGCGCGGGCCCAAACACGGTGGCGCCAATGAAGTGGCTTTCGAAATCCAGAAACGCTATGGCTCGCCCGACGACGCTGAAGCGGATATCCGCCAGCGCGTCGCCAACAAAGAAGTTGTTATTGGCTTTGGCCACCCCGTTTATACCGTCTCCGACCCTCGCAACGAAGTCATCAAGCGCGTCGCCAAACACTTGTCGGACCAGGCTGGCGACACCCGCATGTTTGATATCGCAGAGCGCCTGGAAACCGTCATGTGGGATGCAAAAAAAATGTTCCCGAACCTGGACTGGTTCTCGGCCGTGTCTTACCACATGATGGGCGTACCTACCGCCATGTTTACCCCGCTGTTCGTCATTGCACGCACCGCAGGCTGGGCCGCACACATTATTGAACAACGCATCGACAACAAGATTATTCGCCCCACAGCAAACTACATCGGGCCTGAAAACCGCAGCTTTGTGCCGCTGAAAAAACGTTAATACCGAATATTTACTCACTGACCGGAAACACCTATGTCCAACGCACCTATTTCCAACAATCGCCCCGCCCCCGACCAGGTCCTGGTCGACATTGCTGATTACGTCATCAACTACACCCCGAAAAGCGACCTGGCCTACAGCACTGCACGCAACTGCCTGATCGACACCCTGGGCTGCGGTCTGGAAGCCCTTGAATACCCCGCTTGCCGCAAATTAATGGGCCCTGTCGTTCCTGGTACAACCGTGCCCAATGGCGCCAAAGTCCCCGGCACCCCCTACCAGCTCGACCCGATCCAGGCGGCATTCAACATCGGCACCATGATCCGCTGGCTGGACTTCAACGACACTTGGCTGGCCGCCGAATGGGGTCACCCCTCTGATAACCTGGGGGGCATTCTGGCCACCGCCGACTGGCTGTCACGTACGGCTGTTGCTGCAGGCAAGAAGCCCCTGCTGATGCGTGACGTGCTCACCGCCATGATCAAGGCTCACGAAATCCAGGGCTGTATTGCCCTTGAAAATTCATTCAACAAGGTCGGGCTTGATCACGTGGTGCTGGTCAAGGTGGCCTCAACCGCCGTTGTTGCCCACATGATGGGCTTGACGCGTGACGAAATCATCAACGCCTTGTCGCTGGCCTGGGTTGACGGCCAAAGCCTGCGTACTTACCGCCACGCCCCGAATACCGGCAGCCGCAAGAGCTGGGCCGCAGGTGATGCCACCAGCCGTGCCGTACGTCTGGCACTGATCGCCAAAACCGGTGAAATGGGTTACCCCTCGGTGCTGACCGCCAAAACCTGGGGCTTCTACGACGTCTTGTTCAAAGGGCAGCCCTTCAAGTTCCAGCGCCCCTACGGCGAATACGTCATGGAAAACGTGCTCTTCAAGATTTCATTCCCTGCCGAGTTCCACTCGCAAACCGCGGTCGAGTGCGCCATGCAGTTGCACAACGCCCTCAAAGCGGCCGGCAAATCGGCTGAAGATATCAAGCGCATCACGATTCGTACCCACGAAGCCTGCATCCGTATCATTGACAAGAAAGGCCCGTTGAACAACCCGGCTGACCGCGACCACTGCATCCAGTACATGGTTGCCGTGCCTCTGCTCTACGGCCGCCTGACTGCGGCCGACTACGAAGACAGCGTCGCCGCCGACCCACGCATTGACGCCCTGCGTGACAAGATCATTTGCGTGGAAGACACCTCATTCACTGCCGATTACCATGATCCCGAAAAACGCTCGATCGCCAATGCCCTGACGGTCGAACTGAACGACGGCACGGTTCTGGATGAAGTCGTCTGCGAATACCCGATCGGTCACAAGCGTCGCCGTGCCGATGGTATCCCGCTGCTGGAAGCGAAGTTCCGCACGAACCTGGCCCGTCAGTTACCCGAGAAAAACCAGCAACAAATCCTGGCCGTTTCTCTGGACCAAGCGCGCCTGGAAGCCATGCCTGTGCATGAGTACGTAGACCTGTACGTGCTGTAAGACCTGAAGTGAACGCGGCGGGCTTTCTACAGCCCGCCGTGTCGGTCGCCAGAACAGGAGCGCCCCATGTCCCTTAGCCCGCACGATGTCTTGACACTCACCCAAACTCGACGCGACCAAAGCCCTCTAGACGGGCTTGCCGACCAGTTGAGTCTCTTGTGCCAGTGCAGACTCGATCTGTTGCCTGACGCGGTTCATGGCCGGCAAATATTTTTCTGCCGCTTCATCAATCGTCATGGCACGCGCCTTGTAGACCAGATTGAGACACGCAATGACACTGGACCCAGACATGACCGGGACAGCAATAGCTGCAATATGCTCATCCTTGCTCCAGTTCCAGACCATGTCGTTTTCTCCGAACCCCTTGCGCAGTGTTCGCCGCACCAGATTCTCGACTCGCACCGGATCTCTGGCAATTTCGCCCTCATCATCATGTCGGGAAGCCAGCAGCTTGATCAATTGCTGGCGCTCTTTTTCCGGGCAATGCGCAATATAAGCCAACCCCATCGCGGTTTGAAGTAATGGCAGCCGGCGCCCAACCATCGAACGGTGAAACGAAAGCCGGCTGAACCGGTGCGTGGTTTCCCGAATGACCATCGCATCGGCATCCAGTGTGCCCAAATCCGTTGGCCACAACACGTCGCTCAGCAAATTACCCAGCAAGGGCGCAGCCACAGAGGAAACCCAGTGTTCATCTCGAAAACCCTCGCTCAGATCGCGCACCTGCAGGGTCAGGTGATAGTGATCACTTGACGGGCTTCGACCCACATACCCTTCACTTTGCAATGTTTCAAGCAAGCGCCTGACGGTTGTTCTGTGTAGGCCCGTGAGCTCGGCAAGACGGGATGGCGAAGCCCCCAGCGGCTCGAGATTCAGCGCTTTCAACACGGCAAGGCCTCGGGTCAGACCCCTGACGGTCTTGTAATGCGCTGTCGTTTGTGTGTTCATTGATCGAGAAAAAACATTGGTGCACCAGGTGCACATAGAGATTATTTTTTATTGAGACCCGCTCGGTTGCATTCCTATACTGCCTGCACCACAAAAGCCTGACGTCGTTTCAGGCGCTTGAACTGACGTGATCTTTTCAAGTGAAAACTCGTTGCTTAACTGACAGGTGCCCGGATGACCGCCACGACAAAACCGAATGAAATGCCAATTGATCACCACTGTCAAGTCGCCATCGTGGGCGCTGGCCCGGTTGGATTGACCATCGCGAACCGGCTGGGGGAAGCGGGTGTCAACGTCATCGTTATCGAAAAACTTGCTGCACTGATCGACTATCCGCGCGCAATTGGCATTGACGACGAAGCCCTGAGAACCATTCAGTCTATTGGTCTGATTGACGAAGTGCTACCGCACACCACACCGTACCATGCCATGCGCTTTCTCACGCCCAAGGGACGCTGCTTTGCCGACATCCAACCCATGATCGACGAATTTGGCTGGTCGCGCCGCAACGCATTCATACAGCCACAAATCGACGCGGCCCTTTACCGCGGTTTAGACCGGTTCAAGCATGTCAACGTCCTTTTCTCGCGTGAAGTCCATCATCTGGCGCAAGACGGCAGCGGCGTCACCCTGCATGTTAAAGCCCCCGGTCACACAGAAGAGCAACTCAACCGTCCGGAGAATATGCGCAAGCTGCTCGGCAAGGTATTGCCAGACCCCGACAACATAAAGTTGATCCGCAGTCGGGTCTATAACCACAACGCCCGCCTGGCCGGCCAATTCCGCAAAGGACGAATTATCCTGGCGGGTGACGCGGCGCATATCATGCCGGTATGGCAAGGCCAAGGCTATAACAGCGGCATGCGCGATGCCTTCAACCTTGGCTGGAAAATGGCCCTGGTCGCCCAAGGCAAGGCCGGTGACGCCCTGCTTGACACGTATGAAATCGAACGCAGAGATCACGCCAGGGCCATGATTGAAATATCCGTACTGGCAGGGAACATCTTTGCGCCCCCCAAACACTGGCAAGCGGCGCTGCGCGACGGCATCACGTGGGCGTTGGGGTTTGTGCCGCCCATCAAGCGCTACTTCCTGGAAATGCGCTTCAAACCCATGCCCAAATACAGCCAGGGCGCACAAGTTGCCGAAACACCTTACCGCAAAGCATCGCCCGTTGGAAAAATGTTCATACAGCCAAAAGTGGGCATCGAAAGCGGTCAGGACATGTTGCTTGATGATGTGATTGGCCCTGGATTTGCCATTATTGCCTGGGGGATAGACCCCACTCTGGGCCTGACTGACGACCAGATCGCACGCTGGAAAGCGCTGGGCACCACCTTCATTCAGGTGCTTCCGTCGGTCCAGATGAAAGGCAAACGGGAAGGCGATGAAATCGTTGTCATGCTGCACGGCTCAGGCCCTGGGGCCACGGGTTGGGCCAATTTCAACAGAAACATTCAACCGCTGACTGATGCGGGCTACCGGGTGATCTTGATGGACTGCCCAGGCTGGGGTAAAAGCGATTCGATTGTCTGCGACAGTTCACGCTCACACCTGAATGCGCGCGTTCTCAAAGGGCTTGTGACAACCCTTGGGCTGGGCAAAATCAACCTGATTGGTAATTCAATGGGCGGGCACAGCGTGGTTGCATTCGCGCTTGAGTACCCGGAACACGTCGACAAGCTGATTCTGATGGGTGGGGGCACCGGCGGCACCAGCCTGTTTGCGCCCATGCCTACCGAAGGCATCAAACGCGTCGGAAAACTGTACCGCGACCCGACCCTCGAGAACCTCAAAGAGATGCTTGATATCTTTGTCTACGATACCAGTAGCCTGACAGAAGATCTGGTTCAAACCCGTCTGGCCAACCTGCTGGCGCGTAAAGATCACCTGGAAAATTTTGTCAAAAGTGCCGCACTGAACCCGAAACAATTCCCCGATGTCAGCCACCGACTGGGTGAAATTTCTAACGAAACCTTGATTCTTTGGGGCCGGGATGACCGCTTTGTGGCCATGGACACGGGTCTGCGTCTTTTAAGTGGATTGCAGCGCGCAGAGTTGCATGTCTTCAACCGCTGCGGCCATTGGGTTCAGTGGGAATATGCCGAAAAATTCAACCGTATGGTGCTGGACTTCTTGAAGCATGGCATCAGATAGCCCGCAAACTGGCTTTATCAGCACAGCAGATGTCTTCAATGCCCTTTATCGGCCAGGCGATCCATGCCGGCGTAAAACAGGCCTGAAAACAGGAATGTGACATGGATCCCTACCATCCAGGCCAGATGGCGGTCTGACAGATTGTCGACGTTCATGAATGCCTTCAGCAGCTCGATGCCGGAAATCGCCACAATGGACCCGATCAGTTTGAGCTTCAGGTCGGAAAACCCGATATGGCCCATCCACTCGGGGCGGTCTGCATGGCTGTGCAAATCATCCATTTTGGACACGAAGTTTTCATAACCACTGAACATGATGATGATCAGCAAGTTCATGATCAGGGCAATATCCACCAACGACAGCACACCGATAATCATTTGCCCGCCTGAAGCCGTCATAATCTCGGCAAACAATACCCAGATTTCTTTGGCAAACTTGACCAGCAACACGATCAACGCCAATGCCAGACCCAGGTAAATCGGCCCCATGACCCAGCGGCTGCTAAATAACAAATGTTCAAATGATTTTTCCAGGCGTTTCATGGGAATGATTCTTTACAAAAGGGCCTTTATTTTATAGCCTGTCAGGCAGTTCAAAACAGTGCATCAATGCGTAAATCGCCAACAGGTCACGAATGAAACCGCCTATGACTGCTGAAAAATCCCAAGACTGCTGGCAAGCCGCGCTAGCCACCACCGTAACGCAAGAGCACGATATTTTCCCTGCCATTGAGGGTCAGCTGCCAAACGCTTTGCAAGGCACGCTGTATCGTAACGGCCCGGGACGTTTTGAACGGGGCGGGCTGCAAAAACAACACCTGCTGGATGGCGACGGCATGATCCAGGCGTTTGAGTTTGCCCATGGCAAAGTCCGCTACCGCAACCGTTTCGTGCAAACTCCAAAATTTTTACAAGAGTCAGCGGCTGGCCGCTTCCTTTTACCAACCTGGTCAACCAGGGCACCGGGTGGCATTCCGGCCAACGTTGGTAACCGTATCAAATGCCAGGCCGGCGTCACCATAGTCCCGAAACACGGCAAGCTGTACGCCTTTGACGAAGTGGCCTTACCTTTCGGGCTTGACCCCGCCACACTAGACACCCTTGGCCCGCAACAGGTTGGCACTCCGGGGCTGGCTGTCGATTACAAAGCCCATACCAAAACAGACCCACGCACCGGCGCCTGGTTGATCCTGGGTGTCGAGCAAGGTCTGAAGATGCATCTGCACCTGGCGGAACATGCCCCCGACGGCAAGTTAATTCGCGCGCAACGCATGACGGCACCCCGGTCGGCCTACTTTCACGACTGGTTCGCCACCGAAAATTACGTCATCGTGTCGCTGCACCCTTTGCAGGTGTCCCTCTGGCGCTATCTGTCGGGCCTTTCCAGCTACATCGACAGCATGCGCTGGCAACCCGAGGAAGGCAACCTGCTCATGGTCATCGACCGTCATGGCGTTAAACCACCCGCCATCATCGAAGCCCCCACCTGTTTCATGTGGCACAGCCTGAACGCCTACGAACACGGCAACACAATTATTGCGGACTACGTCGGCTACGCAGCCCCCGACCATTTCATCGGTGAAAACGCCGCTTTCCGGGCAGTTATGCAACATCGTTACGGGCTGGCCCAACACCCGGGTCAGGTGCGTCGCTACCTGATTCAGCTGGATAAGAAAACGGCGCAAGAAGAGGTCATCAGCCCGCTCAACCACGAGTTTCCCATCGTCAGCCAACATGTCGCCCTGAATCAGCATCAGTACGGTTATTTCACCACAGCCGCACAACCGACCGTTTTCCATAACGGGTTGGCTCGTATCAACATGCGCACCGGCAAACGAGATGCGTTTTACATGGGCGAAAAAATCCATTTAGGTGAACCCGTTTTTGTGGCTGACCCAAATGCAAACGAAGAACAAGGTTGGTTGCTATCGGTCGGCCTGAATGGCGAAAGCGGAAAATCGTTTTTAGGCATATTCGCTGCCCACCAACTGACCGACGGGCCTGTGGCCATGGTTAATCTTGACACCCCTATGCCACTCAGCTTTCACGGCTGGTGGGGCTTCATCCTTGCGGACAGGCACTTGCAGAAGCCGGTGCCTTTGGGGTGGCCGG
>CAYTSJ010000052.1:0-8876 GCA_964440385.1 uncultured Pusillimonas sp.
CCCTGCGCCGCGAAAACGGCCATCAGGGCACTGTCTTCAAACTCCCCAACGATGTTGGGGCGTAACCCCAGCTCGTTAAACCAGCGATCTAGGGCCAAGCGCAATGCCGAGTGACCCGTTGGCAACAATACCGGCACGCTGGCCAGGCACGCCGGGAAACTGCCCACCTCTTTTTTCCTGACGATGCTGGCCGGGCCCACCCAATCTACCGGCGAAGCCACCAGCCTTTCACTGGTCAACATCAGGGTATTGCTCGAAGGCGCCGCCCTTCCGGCAAGCACCATATCAACATGGTGAAGCCCCAGTTCTACCAACAAACGGTCAAACTCATCTTCATGGCAGACCAGGTGCAAATTGGGCGTGCCGAGCACAGGGCTCAGCAAGGCATGCGCTGCCAGCTTTGATAACCCATCTGACAAACCCACGGCGAGACGTGCCACGGGTTTTTGCGCAGCCTCACGGACCTCTTGTGGCAGCAATTGCCCCAACTGGAAAATTTCTTCAGCGCGTGCAAACGCCACCCCGCCGGCTTGCGTCATGACCACACCACGGCCCTCGGGTTTGAGCAATTGGCAACCGATGGCCTGCTCAAGTTCGCGAACCTGAACCGATACGGTTTGCACCGCAACCCCGAGTCGTTCGGCAGCACGTGAAAAGCCGCCCTCTTTGCCGACCACCCAGAAGTAGTAAAGGTGCCGGTAATTCAAAAATTCAGACATTTTTCCCTCGAAGGAACTAGACACCAGGATGTTTCAGACGAAACCGGCATGGCATGAAAACAAATTTCGAATACGCACGTTTCAAAGAACTATTTTCGTAAAAACCGAAATTAAATTCAATTTTATTTATATTTTTCAGAATCATCAGAAAAGGCAAAATCTCGACTGCTTTACAGATAACCCTATCTGTTTCAAACAACCCAGGTTCATCTCATGATTGATCTTATTCCTTTGCTATCAACGCCCATCGCCAGCATGCCCGCCTGGACATGGCTGTTTTTCTTCCTGGTGGTTATCACCCTGTTGGTACTTGACCTTGGCGTCCTGCACAAAGAGCAGCGCGAAATCGGGATTCGGGAAAGTCTGTTGCTCTCTGCAGGGTACATTGCCGCCGCCCTGCTGTTTGGCGTCTGGGTGTGGTGGTATATGGGCGCACAACAAGGTCTGGATTACTACACCGGCTTCCTGATCGAGAAATCATTGTCGATGGACAATATTTTTGTCATCGCCCTGATCTTCAGTTTCTTTGCCATTCCGCCAAAGTACCAGCATCGCGTACTGTTCTGGGGCATTCTCGGGGTCATTATCTTGCGCGCGCTCATGATTGGCCTGGGCGCAACATTGATCAACGAGTTCAACTGGATCTTGTATTTCTTCGGCGCATTCCTGGTCTTTACCGGCATAAAGATGCTGATTATGGCCGACTCGAAACCTGATCTTGCAAAGAATCCGTTACTTAACTTCGTGAAAAAACATGTGCCGCTGACCGATCAGTTGCATGGCAACGCCTTCTGGGTAAAACGCGCAGACCCGGTAACCGGCAAGATGGTTCGTGTCGGTACGCCGTTATTCCTGGCGTTGGTCATGGTCGAGTTCACCGACCTGGTGTTTGCAGTCGATTCGATTCCGGCCATTTTCGCCATTACGACCGATCCGTTCATTGTTTACACCAGCAATATTTTTGCCATTCTGGGACTGCGGGCACTGTATTTTGCGCTATCAGCCATGATTCACCGTTTCCATTACCTGAAATACGCACTTGCATTAATTCTGGTGTTCATCGGCTCAAAAATCTTTCTGGTGAATATCATTGGCAAGATACCGGCGTCGTTATCGCTGGGTGTAACGATCAGCCTGATTTTGGGCGGCATTCTGGTCTCGCTGTGGAAGACTTCAGATCATAATAAGGGAAAACCCTAGTAAAAGCCTTTTAATATCAAATAGCTAGAAAAATCAAAGGGACACGTGCTGTGTCCCTTTTTTTCGTAAACATATCTGCACAATTTTGATAGTCATTGCACAAATCAGATAGTCGTCACGTCGTGACAACCGGTACTGTTCGACTGCGGCATTTTCCTGAAAAGGCCATGCCAATCCCACTGACTTTAAAATCAACAGTGTTTCGGAGACTTCATGGAAACCAATAACTTCCTCAAGCGTGACCACTTCAAGCTGGGTACCTTCTCGACCAACTGCTCGGGTGGCATGACTGTATCAAAGCTGCCCAATCGCTGGAAAGCAGACTGGGAAAGCAACCTCAAACTCGGCAAAATGCTCGACGAGGCCGGCATCGATTTCATGCTGCCAATCGCTCGCTGGATTGGTTACGGCGGTGAGACCGATTTCCACGGCTACGTTCTTGAAACTGTGACCTGGGCAACTGCGTTGCTGGCCAACACCAAGAACCTGACTGTTTTCGCGACAGTGCAAACCGCTTGCAACCACCCCGTTGTTGTGGCCAAGCAAATTGCTACCATGGCTCAAATCAGCAATGAACGCGTCGGTCTTAACATCGTGGCCGGATGGAACAAGCCTGAATATGATGCACTTGGTCAAGTACTGCCTGACGACCACGAAACCCGCTACGGTTACGCGCAAGAATGGTACGACATCATCAAGCGTATCTGGACAGAAGACGAGCCCTTCAACTTTGATGGCAAATATTTCAAGACCACACGTACCTACGGTAATCCAAAACCCAAAACCCTGCCCCCGATTTACAACGCAGCAGGTTCGGGCCTGGGTCGTGAGTTCGCAGCACGCAATGCTGACTTCCTGTTTACACCCGCCATCGATCTCGAACGCTCCAAGCAAGAACTGATCGAGCTCAAGCAACAGGCCATGGACCAGGCCGGTCGCAAGGTTGGCGTTCTGACGTTCTCGCACGTGATCTGCCGTCCTACCGAAGCCGAAGCCAAAGCCGTCTGGCAGTCGCTGCAAGACAACGCCGACTGGGCTGCAGTCGACAACCTCATCCGTTTGCAATTTGCTCACGCACACTCCTTCCCGCATGACCTGATGAACCTGATCCGCGAGCGATTTGCCGCAGGTCACGGTGGTTTCCCGCTGGTAGGTACACCCGAGCAAGTGGCTGACGGCATCACCCAACTGCACGAAGCAGGGTTTGGTGGTACAACGCTGTCATTCTTCGACTATGCCGAAGAATTCCCCTACTTCCGCGACAACGTTTTGCCCATCCTCGAAGCTCGTGGTATTCGCAAGAAATTCTAATGAACGACGTAACACTCAATCAGGACTTCAGAACCGCCATGCGCCAGTTGGCAGGTGGCGTATCTGTCATCACCGCTGCGCACGGCGATGAGCGTACCGGGTTGACTGCAACTTCGGTGGTGTCCATTTCTATGGACCCACCCGAGTTGTTGATCTCGGTTAACCAAAGCTCTTCCTCATGGCCCGTGATTGAAAAATCAGGGAAATTCGGCGTTAATGTGCTGCGTAAAGACCAGCAAATCGTTGCCGAACACTTCTCGGGCAAAGGCGGCCTGAAAGGTGCCGAACGCTTTATTGACGATGACTGGCACCAGACTGAAGACGGTGTGTGGCTCTCGCGCCGCGCACTGGTCGCTTACGCCTGCACTATCGAGAAAGTCTGGACGCACCACCAGCACTCGCTGATTGTCGGTCGCGTGACCCGCATTGAAATCAATGCAGGTCCAGATCCACTGACGTATTGGCAAGGTGCTTACGGGTCATTCATCAAGAGCTGACTCGGTCTTAAGACCTGACCTCAGGAAAACCCGCAGAGGCACAAAAAACAGTTTAGGTATAAACTGTATTTTTTGTGTCTTTGTGGCGTTTTACGGCCAAGTGATGCCATTTTCCGGCAACAGGCTCACAAACCGGGCGCCAAAGGAAAATGTACATGCAGGCGGCATCACCAGCGCTTTTGCGCGGCCATTTGTTTAGTCGTTTCCCGAAATTTACGTCACACGATGCCGAAGAAGTCCGGCAACAAGTCAGTCGTATTTTTTGTGACCACGATCTGAAGGTCGTCGGCAAGTCTCAGGCGCTCAATACCCAAATTCATTTCCGGCGCGGCAATCGTGTCAGCTACGGGCGCATGCTGTATGGCGCAACGGTTGACATTGAACCCGGTAACCTCGAAGACTTCTACCTGATTCAGATCCCCGTGGCGGGTCAAGAAACCATTCAGTGCGACCGCCATTCCATTTTGTCGAGCACTCAGGTTGGCACGATCATCAGTCCAGAGCTGCCGTTTCGCATGCGTCACGAAAAAAACACTGAAAAACTGTTCATTCGTGTCGAACGTCATGCCTTCGAACAGCAATGTGCCCAGTACTACGGTCATTTAATCCGTGGTGCCCTGCAGTTTAATCCCGCCATCTACTTCGATAGCCCCATGGTGCAGTCGCTGAGAAGATTGCTTGAATGGCAGCTGGTTGAAGCCTCAGAAGGTGATCTCTTCAACCAGCCTCTGGTCGCCGCCCGGTTTGAAGAAACCCTGATGGTGTCATTGCTCAGCACCCTGCAACATAATCAACTGCCCGTTTACGAGCCCGCCGCCGTTGCCCCCGGCTTTGTCAAACGTGCAGAGGCCTACATCGAACATCATTCTCATTTGCCCATTACGGCAGCCGATATCGCCGAACATGTCGGGGTCAGCGTACGTAGCCTGTTTGCCGGCTTTCGCAAGTACCGCAACACGTCACCCATGCGGCTGCTCAAAGAGCTTCGCCTTGAACGCGTGCACCACGACTTATGCAACGTCGGTAGCGATTTCAGTATCACTCAGGTAGCATTGAAATGGGGCTTTTCGCATCTGGGGCAGTTTGCAGCCGATTACCAGCAGCGCTACGGTGAACTGCCCTCGGCAACGCTCAAAAGACACCGTTAATCAAACGGCAAATCACCCGTTCAAAAGCTTCATCAAGGAAACCCGTACTTTCAGATCATACTTAAGTCTAGGCCTTGATTCTGAACCACCAGCCATAGAGTGCCGGCACAAAAAGCAAGGTAATGGCGGTACCAACCGCCACACCACCAATCAGCACAAAGGCCAAGGGCCCCCAGAACGTATCAAACGTCAGGGGAATGAAAGCAAAAACAGCCGCTAGTGCCGTGAGGATCACCGGGCGAGCGCGCTGTACCGCCGCTTCGACAACCCCCTCAAAAGCCGCCATGCCTGCATCAAAATTGTCGACCACTTGCTGGGTCAAGATCAGGGTATTGCGCATCAGGATGCCGGCCAGACCCGTCAGGCCCAGCAAGGCCACAAACCCGAAAGGCTGATTGAACAACAATAAGGCCAGCACAGCGCCAATCAGGCCCAACGGCGCCGTGGCAACCACCATGAAAGTGCCTGAAAAAGAACGCATCTGCAGCATGATGAAAACCAGCATGGCAGCGAACATCAAAGGCTGAAGTTTCTGGATCGAGGCTTCACCTTTACCCGATTCTTCAATCGAACCCGCCACTTGTATTTCATAGCCGGGTGGCAAACGGTCACGCAACTGCCCAAGCCCTGCCCAAACCGCATTACTGACATCATTGGGCTGTGCGCCTTGAATGTCCGCCTGCACCATCAAGACACGTTGCCGGTTGTACCGCTTGATCAAAGGCTCTTCAAAACGCGTTTGTACCGACCCAAGCTGGGCAAACGGAATCTTGCGACCTTGCGGCGTAACGATTTCAAGCCGGTTGAGCACTTCGGGATCATCGCCGGCCACCCAGGGGCGATCAATACGCGCCACTACAGCTACATTCCGGATGTCCTGGCGCACACTGGTAATCGTGACGCCCTCTAGCTGAAACTGCAGTTGCCGGGAAACATCCAGCGGGGTCAACCCCAGCAGGCGCAAACGGTCGGCATCCATATCCAGATGCATCATCGGCGCGCGCTCGTCCCATTCAAGATGAGGATCATGAACATGCGGGTTTTGCTGCATGACCTGACGAACCTCATGTCCCAGCTCGCGCAGTACAGCAGGGTCAGGCCCGATCAGGCGGAAAGCCACAGGCCACACCACCGGAGGCCCATACAACAAGCCTTTGACCCTGACTCTGGCCTCGGGGAAAGTGCCACTGTCTATGGCCTTCTGCAGTCGGGCAATGACACGATCACGCGCCTTGGCGTCATGGGTAACTGCAATCAGCTTGGCAAAAGCAGGGTCGGGCATTTCAGGGCTGGCTGATATGAAGAAGCGGGGCGCACCTGCACCAACATACGCCGACAAACTACGCACATCATCGTCTGACGAAAGGAGGGCTTCGACTTTACGCACCGTTTCATCTGTCAGCGTAACGCTGCTACCCTGCGGTAAATACACGCTGATTAGCACCTCGGGGCGATCAGAGGCCGGAAAAAACTGCTTCTGCACGACTGTGGCCATACCGGCAATGGATAAAACCAGCATCGCCAACGTACCCAGCACCACCGTTTTGCGACGAACCACACACCAGGTAATCAAGCCACGCAAACGTTGATAGCCCGATGTTTGATAAGCATCATGCGATTGTCCGGCATGATGCCGAACCTCGGGCAATAGTTTCACACCCAGGTAAGGCACGAAGACCACCGCCACCAACCAGGAAACAATCAGGGCAATGCCCAACACCCAGAAAATATTGCCGGTGTATTCGCCCACCGCCGAACGGGCAAAACCTACGGGAATAAAACCGGCAACAGTGACCAATGTGCCGTAAAGCATTGGCGCTGCCGTCACATTCCAGGCATGCGCGGCAGAACGAATGCGGTCCCACCCGGCTTCCATTTTGACCAGCATCATTTCAACCGCGATGATGGCATCGTCAACCAGCAAGCCCAACGCCAAAATCAACGCCCCAAGCGTGACGCGGTCAAGGTTGATATTCATCAGCAGCATCAGCATGAAGGTGATGCCAAGCGTGAGGGGAACAGCAATACCGACAATTAAACCAGCCTTCACACCGATGGCCAACATGCTGACAGCCACCACCACGGCAATCGCCGCAAAGAACTTCACCTGGAACAGGTTAACGGCGCCCGCAATCGCTTCAGACTGATTGGTCAGGATATCCAGCGACATGCCCAATGGCAGGCGCTCGCGCTCGGCAGCTATAAAGGTCTGAAGCCGTTCACCCAGATCAAGACCATTGACACCGTTTTCCATGACGATACCAATCAGCAAAGCGTCCTCGCCCCTTGAGCGCACGAGATACGCGGGAGGGTCTTCGTAACCGCGCCGCACCGTCGCCACGTCTTTCAACTGAATCAAGCGGTTACCGATACGCAGAGGAACAGACCCCAGTTGCTCAAGGTCAGACAAATCATTGTCAAGACGCAAATAAACGCGGGGACCGCTGGTTTCGACACGCCCGGCGGGCATTAGCGTGTTATGGGATTCAATCGCCTGAAAAATATCGGCGGCAGACACGCCCAGGTTGTTCAGCCGGGCCAGATCGAAATCAACAAATACGCGCTCGGGGCGTTCGCCCAGGATCAGCGCCTTGCGTACCCCCGGCACTTGCCGGATACGGTCACGTACCGCCTCGGCATCACGCGTCAATTCGCGCAAAGGCAAGCCTGGCGCTGTCAAGGCCATCAGGCTGAAATAGACATCGGCAAAGTCGTCATTCACGAATGGGCCCAGAACACCGGCAGGCAGGCTAGCCGCCTCTTCCTGCATGCGCTTGCGTACTTCGTAAAACAGATCAGGCACCTGTGCTTTGGGTGTGTAATCCAGAAACTCGACTTGCAGGTTAGCCTGGCCGGGACGAATCGAAGATTCAATCTTGTAAAGGTTGGGCACTTCCTGCAAGCGCTTTTCAAGGCGATCGACCACCTGGGTTTGCATCTCGGCAGGCGTAGCGCCGGGCCATGTCGCTGAAACGACCAACGCCCGTACCGTAAAGGGCGGATCTTCGGCACGACCCAAGGCCATGAAGGCATAAATGCCGGAAATAACAGCCAGAATCAGAAAAAAGAGGGTCAAGGCACGTTCTTTGACGGCCAGGGCAGAAAGATTGGGAAAACTCATTGCTGATGTTCCCTGACGGACATACCCTCGTGCAACAGATGAGTCCCCAGTGCCACAATGACATCACCAGCCTGCAAAGGCGCAGAAATACGTGCTGTTTCTGCGTCCATACTCAAAAGCATCACAGACACAGGTACGACCTTGCCCTCGACAAGCTTCCAGACCTGGGGCCCCTGCCCCCGCTCGCTGACTGCGCCAATGGGGACCACAAAAGTGGCAGGCTGGTCGGCTGAAGGCTGGAACACAAGCCGCACGACGCTGCCCAACTGCAAATCAGCAGCCTCATCTGGCAAACGATAACGCGCACGCAGAGTACGGCTTTGCGGGTCAACCGCCCCCGCGGCTTCTCTGAGCGTCAACACCAGATCTTTGTTCTTGCCCGCCAGATTCGCCTGCGCAGGCGGGGTACGGCCTTCGGGCAGATAAACCTCGACCTCACGCTCACCCTCATGGGCCAGCATGGCCACAGGATGCCCGACAGGCACCACCTGCCCCACCTCACCGGTGACATCCACCAAAACGCCCGCGGAAGGCGACGTTAATGTCGCATACGACAAGGCATTACGGGCTTGCTTCAAGCGCGCCTGAGCAGCCCCAAACCGGGCTTGCGCCTCGCGGAGCATCAGTTCAGCCTGTTGCGCCGCCTGCTCGCTGACCGCTTTATGCTGCAACAGCTGTTGATGGCGGGCAAGATCGTCTTGGGCAATGCGCCGGGCAGCGGTTGCTGCATCCAGCGAAGCCTGGGCTTCTTGCACGCCCTGCTCAAAGTCGCTGGGGTCAAGACGGAACACGACCGCTTTGGTGTTGACGTGCTGACCTGCATCGGCAAAGCGCCCGACAATACGGCCAGGCACCTGAAAAGCCAGAGGTGACTCGACCC
>CAYTSJ010000053.1:0-8712 GCA_964440385.1 uncultured Pusillimonas sp.
CACCGGTGAACCTGTGCCGGTCGAAAAGACGGTCGGCAGTGCTGTCGTTGGTGCGACGGTAAACCAGCAAGGCGCGTTGAGTATTTCAGCGACGGCTGTGGGTGCACAGACCGTTCTGGCCCAGATTATCCGTCTGGTCGAGCAGGCCCAGGGTTCAAAATTACCCATCCAGACCGTAGTTGACAAAATCACGCTATGGTTTGTGCCCGCCGTCATGGCGGCCGCGGTGGTCACGATGCTGATCTGGTTCTTTTTTGGGCCTGAACCTGCTCTTAATTACGCCCTTGTCAATGCCGTGGCGGTGTTGATTATTGCGTGCCCGTGTGCCATGGGTCTGGCCACGCCGACTTCGATTATGGTGGGAACCGGGCGCGGTGCTGACCTGGGTATTTTGTTTCGCAAAGGCGAGGCGCTGCAGTTGCTCAAAGAAGCCAAGGTCGTGGCGTTTGATAAAACCGGCACCCTGACCGAGGGTCGGCCAGTGCTGACTGATCTTGAGGTTGCTGAAGGGTTTGAGCGCAGCGATGTGCTATGGCTGGTTGCGGCGGCCGAGTCTCAATCTGAACATCCGATTGCACGGGCGATTGTTGCGGCTGAAGACAAGGAAGAGCGTACGTTACCGGCGTTGACCAAGTTTGATTCGATCACGGGTATGGGCGTACGCGCCTGGGCGGCGGGTCGCCGTATTGAAGTCGGCGCAGATCGCTTCATGCTGTCACTGGGCCTTGATATCTCGGGGTTTGCCGATGTCGCAGCCCGTTTGGGCACTGAAGGCAAGTCCCCCTTGTATGCCGCGATTGACGGTCAACTGGCGGCTATTATTGCAGTGGCCGATCAGGTCAAGTCAGGAACGCCGCAAGCGATTGCGGCCTTGCATCGTCTGGGGCTCAAGGTGGTCATGATCACCGGCGACAACCAGCGCACAGCCCAGGCCATTGCGGCCCGTTTAGGTATTGATGATGTGATTGCTGAAGTGTTGCCCGAAGGCAAAGTGCAGGCCGTGCAATCGCTGAAAGATCAGTATGGTTGCGTTGTTTTTGTGGGCGACGGTATCAATGATGCGCCTGCATTGGCGCATGCCGATGTGGGTCTGGCCATTGGCACGGGTACTGACGTAGCGATTGAGGCGGCCGATGTCGTTTTGATGTCGGGTCATTTACAGGGGGTGCCCAATGCCATTGCCCTTTCCAAGGCCACGATCACCAATATCCGCCAAAACCTGTTCTGGGCCTTTGCTTACAACACGGCCTTGATTCCGTTGGCTGCAGGGGTGTTGTACCCCCTGAATGGCATGTTGCTGTCGCCGGTTTTTGCCGCTGGCGCCATGGCCTTGTCCAGCGTGTTTGTGCTGACCAATGCTTTGCGCCTGCGACAGTTTACGGCACCGCTTTAGTTGAAACGGTAGGGGCGTGTCAGGATTTCAGGGCTGAGCAGTGACGATAGTGCTTCGTCAGTCATCAGCCCTTTTTCTTTGACCAGTTCGCGTACGGGAGCGCCTGTTTTGATGGCGGCACGTGCGATTTCAGTGGCGACCTGGTAGCCCAGAACAGGATTCAGGGCAGTTGCCAAGCCTGCAGAACGCGAAACAGCCTCTTCGAGTTTTTCACGGTTGGCGACAATGCCCGAAACACAGTTGTCGGCCAGTGTCATGCAGCCTGCTTGCAGGTGCGAAATGCTTTTGAACAATGACCACGCAATGATGGGTTCAAAGGCATTAAGCTGCAATTGTCCGCCTTCCGAGGCCATGGTGATGGTGACATCGTTACCAATGACTTCAAAGGCGATCTGGTTCACCACTTCAGGGATGATCGGGTTGACTTTACCCGGCATGATAGAGCTACCTGCTGCGCGTTCGGGCAAGTTGATTTCACCCAGACCTGTTTGCGGGCCCGATGACAGCAAACGCAAGTCATTACAAATCTTGGACAATTTGCTGGCGAAGCGTTTCAGCATGCCTGACAGCAAGACGAAGTCGCTAGTGTCTTGTGTGGCCGTGATCAGGTCAGCGGCCGCGGTTAATTCCAGGCCGGTGATCTCGGCCAGATGCCTGACGGCCAGGGGGCTGTAGTCCGGGTCAGTGTTGATACCCGTACCGATCGCGGTGCCGCCCAGATTGACTTCAAGCATGGCCTTGGCGGCGTAAGCGATGCGGCTTTCGTCATCTTGAAGCATCAGCGCGTAAGTACGGAACTCTTGACCTAACGTCATCGGCACGGCGTCTTGCAATTGGGTACGACCCATTTTCAGGATGTTGTCGAATTCAGCAGCCTTGGCTTCAAAAGCGCGACGCAGATGGGCCAGCGCAGCGGTCATACCCTCAAGGGCAAAATAAATCGACAGTTTCAAGGCTGTCGGATAGACGTCGTTGGTGCTTTGTGATGCATTCACGTCTTCAATGGGGTGCAGGGTTTTGTAGTCGCCCTTTTGTTTGCCCATCAGCTCAAGCGCCCGATTGGCAATCACTTCGTTGGCATTCATGTTGGTCGATGTTCCGGCCCCCCCCTGAATGACATCAATCACGAATTGGTCGTGAAGCGCACCGTCGATGACTTCCTGGCATGCTTTTTCTATGGCAGCCGCTTTTTCGGGGGCCAATTGACCCAGTGCCAGATTGGCGCGAGCGCAGGCCAGTTTGATACATGCCAGCGCCTTGACCAGTTCGGGGCGCGAACCAATGGGGGTACCGCTGATGGGGAAATTCTCTAATGCGCGCAGGGTATGAATCCCCCAGTAGGCATTGGCGGGAACATCGCGGTCGCCGATAAGGTCGTGTTCAACTCGAAAACGGGTAGCAGGGCTGGAATCTGAAGCGGACATAATTACGTTTGGTTAGAAATGAAATGAAATTAAAGGGAAACCCTGATTTTAGTCTCAACCACCATAATTTTCTGGCCTTTGGCAAGGGTGTCGCGAAGCGACAGTGGATTGTGACGTCATGCGCAATGTGCCCCGCATTGGCGCTTCCGGGTTGTCGCCATTAAAATCAAGGAATGATCACAAAATCTATGATTTCCGCCGTTATCGTTGTGTTAGCTGCCCTGTTGCCATCCCCCTGGGCATTGGCCGCAAGTGCTATCCCTGCAAGTGGCGAAGCAAGGCTTACGGCTGACGCGGCTCAAGACTTGCTTTCCCGGATGCAGGGCAAATGGTCGCCCTTGAGCCGTACCGCAGTTTCAATTACTGGTGACGTCAAACTTAAAAATAATGTCCTGATCTTCAACGGCAACACCCGTTACGCCATTGAACCCACCCCGCATTCTGGTCGTGCCGAAGGTCCAGGCGCAACGCTTGAAGTTGAGGGGGTTCCTTTTTTTCGATTGCGGCTGCTCGGGCAAAGCCCGAAAGCCTCGGGAAGACGATCGGGCCTTTATTTACGCGATGGCAATCCCCTTTGTGGCGATAACGACAGTTATCTGTATGCCCAGCTTGAAACTTCAGAATTGGGGGGTGTGGAAAATGCGGTGCTGTCGGTCCGTATTTTTGAGCCGCCCAAGAAGGGCGCGCATGGCCGGCCACATTATTGTGCCGCCTACAACTATCTGAAAGAAGTTGACAAGCCTTCCTGAATATGTTTCGCAGCGGTCTTGAAACCCCGCAAGCCGATATTGTCTCTGTGTTGATTCGATATCGGCTTGATGTTTGGCGTTTGTCTTACTGCGTTAGTTTGCCGTCTTTATCGTAGTCGTAGCGGTCAAAGTCGCGCATGACGTGTTCGATGAATTCGTCCAGTGTGAGGCTGCCGTCTTTATTAACGTCGACCAGGGTGAATTGTTCGGCCGTGAGCACCCCCGCGGTTTCGTTGGGCGTCAGGCGCTGGTTGCTGTCTTTGTCCATTTTCTTGTACGAATCGCGCATGAACTGCTCGTATTCGTCTTTGGTGATGCCGCCACTTTTGTTCCGGTCTAGTTGCGCGAAGTGCTCAGGCGTCAGCACGGGTGCTGATGACGCCTGCTGAGCTTGTGCGCCGGCGGAGGAGATCAGAAGACCCGTCAGCAGAAAGGTGGCGGTTTTGAAGTTGAATGGTTTCATTATTTGCACCCCATCTGGTTGCCAATATAACCACCGGCACCGGCACCAACAGCGGTCATTGCCGTACGGCCAAGACCCCCGCCGACGGTGCTGCCCAGCAGGCCACCAATGACAGCGCCACCTACGGTACCAGCGATACAATTGAATTCAGAATTGTTGTTGCCCCGACTTTGCGAGCCCGAGGGGCTTTGGCAGGCTGTCAGGGCGCCCAGGCTGACCAGGGCAACGAGCCACGTGATTTTGCGCATGATTGTCTTTGATAATAATGTTGTCCACCCGCTGTCATTGCCCAGCGGGGCTGTACCTGACGCAAGCGCTCATCGGATAACGGTTGCGTAATGTACTTTTGAATTATGTCACGGCGTGTTGCGCTTGCCCATGACAGACATGACGGCGAAGCGCAGCACGGTCTGGAAGATGCGGCTAGCCCGAGTTACGCAGTCCTGCAGCAATGCCGTTGATCGTCATGTGGATGGCGCGCTGACTGCGGTCTTCGGTGCCGTCTTTGGCTGGACGACGCTTCGTTTTGCGGTCCCGACGCAGCAATTCGACCTGCAGGTGGTTCAGTGGGTCAATATAGGCAAAGCGCTCACTGAGTGCGTCGCGCAACACCTCATCATGCTCAAGCAAGGCGTGGCCAGTGATGTCGGTAAATCGCTTGCAGGTCAGTTCATACTCGCAGGCTATACGTTCAAAGATGCTGTCGCGCAGTGCCGTGTCGGCGACCAGGCTGGCGTAATGACGACCAATCTCGAGGTCAGTCTTGGCCAGGACCTGTTCCATATTGGACAGCAAGGTCTTGAAGAAGGGCCACTCTCGAGCCATGTCCTGCAGGGTGGCCAGCCGTGCTTTCGACGTGGCGGGGCTGCCCTCACAACCCTTCTGGATGTAGGTTTCAATGGCCGTCCCGACGCCATACCAGCCCGTAATCATCAGTCGACACTGGGCCCACGAGAACCCCCATGGAATCGCGCGCAGGTCTTGAATCGTTTGCGACGTTTTGCGAGATGCCGGGCGTGAACCGATATTCAGGCCGGCAATTTCAAGAATCGGGGTCGAGGCAAAGAAGTAGTCATTGAACCCGGGGGTCTGATACACCAGATCGCGATACGCGTGTTCAGCCACTTCAGACATGAACTGGGCGACATGGCCGAAACGGGCCATGTTCTGGTCTTCGACCTGGGCCGCCGATGATTTGGGCATCAGGCTGCTTTCAAGGGTGGCGGCTACAAAATTCTCAAGGTGCCAGCGCCCGACCTTGGCGTCTTTATATTTGACCTGGATTACTTCGCCTTGCTCGGTCAGGCGAATCTGGCCATTGACGGTGCCGGGGGGTTGGGCCAGGATGGCCTCGTAGCTGGGGCCACCGCCGCGCCCGACAGAACCACCGCGGCCATGGAACAGGCGCAGTCGCACTTTACGTTTTTTAAAGACTTGCACCAGTTGACGTTCGGCGCAGTACAGTGCCCAGTTCGACGTTAGATAGCCGCCGTCTTTGTTGCTGTCTGAATAACCCAGCATGACTTCCTGGATGCCGTCTTGTACTTCACGCACGCGTTGGTTCACCTCGGGCAGGTCAAGCCATGCGGCCATGATTTGCGGGGCGACCTGCAAGTCAGGAATTGTTTCGAACAAGGGGGTGACCATTAAACCGGTTTGCACGGGCGTGTTGTTGCGCTGGGCGGCTGGTGTGATCAAGCCGGTTTCTTGCTGAAGAACCAGCACTTCAAGCAGGTCACTCAGGGCTTCAGTGTGCGAGATGATGGCTTGCCGGATAGCGCCCTCGCCATATTTGCGCCGGCATTGAGCCGCCATGCGGAAAATAGCCAGTTCTTTTTCGGTTTCGTCTGAATAGTTCACCCAGGGCGAGACCAGCGGGCGGGTTTGCTGCAATTCGGCACGCAGCAAGGCGAGTTTGCTTTCTTCGTCAAGGCTGCTGTAGTTGACAGTTTGGCCTTGCCAGGTGACCCCGGCTACACGGAACAGTTCGGACAGTACCCGTTCGTGAACGTCTGAATTCTGGCGTAGGTCAACCGAAGCCAGATGGAACCCGAAAATGCTGATGGCTTGAATCAGACCTGACAAGCGCAGCATGGCAATGACATGGCCATGGTGCTTGTCCAGCGAGTCTGCCATGATGTGCAGATCCGCTTGCAGCTCTGCCGGGGTGGCGTAAGCGGGGGCATTGTAGGTCGGGCGCTGCGCCTGCTCACGCCCGGTCAGGACGACGGCCGTAGCGGCAAGCCTGGCATAAATGTGGATCAGGGCGCGGCGGTAGGGTTCGTCCAGCCGATGTTCCGAGGTGTCCTGGCTGGCATTGGCCAGCGCCAGCAGTGCTGCGCTGGCCGAACCCAGCGACGTTGACATGGACAGTTCTTTGCCCAGTGTATGGACTTCATTCAGATAATGGCGAATGAGGACGGCAGATTGGCGCAGCAGGGCTTGTTCCAGGGTGTCGGCGTTGACGTTGGGGTTGCCGTCGCGGTCCCCCCCAATCCAGCTGCCCATTTGAAGAAAGGCGGGCAGGGTGGGTAAACGGCTGTCGAACACCGATTTGCCAGGCGGGTTAAGGCGCAGGTTGAGCTCGTGATAGAGCTCGGGGATGGCGGTTAAAAAGGTGCTGTTGTAATAACTGAGCGAGTTGTCGATTTCGTCGATGACGGTCAGTTTCTGCCAGCGCAGCATGCGGGTTTGCCACAGGCTGGCGACCAGCCCAAGCAGTTGCTGCTCTTGCACCTGCTGCTCCATGCTCGACAACGTGTTGCTGTCAGTGGCGAGCAGTCGAGCGATTTCCCTGTGCAGATCCAGCGTGCTTTTGCGCTGCACTTCGGTAGGGTGGGCTGTGAGTACCGGAACGATGCAGGCTTCTTTCAGATAATTCTGGATGCGCTGCCGACTGACCCCCCGTTCTTGCAGGGTGCTCAGGGCACGTTGAAGGCTGCCTTTGATCCGGGTGTCATCGGTCAGGACTTCCTGGCGATGACGTCGATTCTGGTCGCGGTCTTCGGCAATATTCGATAACTGAAGGAAATAACTGAACGCGCGCCCCACAGACGAGGCCTCTTTTGGGGTAAGCCGCGCGATGGCTTGCGACAAGGCTTTGCTGTCGGCCGGGTTGCCTTCGCGCCGAAACGTGACCGCGGAACGACGCAGCTTTTCAACCACGTTATAGGTTGCAACACCCTCAGAGTCCCGAATCACTTCGCCGAGGGCTTTGCCCAGTCGGCGAATGTCCTGACGCAGCAGGCGGGTGTTTTCAGATTGTTTTGATGATGCAGCGCGTTTCATGAGTCTCCCGGGGGCGTTACTTTGGCGCAATAGTGTAACGGGTCACCCGGGGTTCCATGTTCAGAGAACTTAATGCGCTTCGGCGTGGACGCCTAGTGCCTGGAACAGTTGATTCCTTGTGAGTTCAAGCGAATGCGTCGACAGACGCCTCGGTCGTGGCTCATCCAGCGTTATGTTGGCACGTATGCTGCCGGCATCCAGCACCAATACCCGGTCGGCCATCAAAAGGGCTTCATCGACATCGTGGGTGACCAGCAGCGTGCTGAAGCCATGCCGTTGGCAGAGTTCCAGCACGAGGGCCTGCATGGAGCGACGTGTGAGTGCGTCCAGGGCACCAAACGGCTCATCCAGTAACAGTAACTGGGGCTCACGAGCCAGCGCCCTGGCCAGTGATACCCGTTGCGCCTGACCCCCGGAAAGTGTCAGAGGCCAGGCCTCTGCCTTGTGCTCCAGGCCGACTTCGGACAGCGATTGCATGGCTTTTGTACGCAGGTCGGTGCCCGGCAGGTTCAGGGTGACGTTACGCCATACCGGTAGCCAGGGGAGCAAGCGCGCCTCTTGGAAAGCCACACTGACTACGTTCGGGGCTTCGAAGTGAGTGGCTTGGAAGCCCTCATCCAGACCCGCCAGAATCCGCAATAGTGTTGATTTTCCTGAACCGCTGCTGCCCAGCAAGGCCACGAATTCTCCGGGCTGGATCTCCAGCGAAAGATGATCCAGGACCTTGCCCTGGTGATCGAAATGGCGTGAAAGCCCCTGGAGGTTGACCTTTCGATTCAGTGCGGTTGTCATGGTTGGGTCACGTCAATTGTGGTGTTCGACACGTCGATGCGGGTCGGCGTGAGCTTTCTGCTGGCATAAAAGTCGGCAATTTTTTCAAGTTCGGCCTGGAAGCTTTCATCTGCAGGCCCAATCTGCGGCAAGACGAATGTCCGGATGACGTCCGTGACCGGTTTGGGGACCCCGGCCTGGGCATTGAGTTTTGCGATACGGTCAGGGTTTTGCTGCGATGTCTTCACCTCGGATTTCAGTGCGTTGTACACCGCTCTCAGAAGTTCAGGATGTTCTTGGGCAAATTTTCGGGTGGTCACGTGAATGATCCGGTTCAATGAACCCAGGTCAGAGGCGTAAGCGATGACATTGGCCCCGGGTTCAGTTTGTGCGGCAGCGAAAAACTGGTCCCAGATGGCCCAGGCATCAACGTGTCCTTGCGCAAAAGCCGTGGCCGCATCGGTTGGGCCCAGGTAAACCACTTTGACATCTTCGAGCGGAATGTTTTGTTTTTCCAATGCCAGGTGAAGCAGATATTCACCGGTGCCGCCTTTATTGACAGCTATTTTCTTGCCGCGCAGGTCTGCCAGCGACTTGATATTGCTCTTGGCGGTTGCAATGATG
>CAYTSJ010000054.1:0-8697 GCA_964440385.1 uncultured Pusillimonas sp.
GTCACCAGGAGAAGTCAGACTGTACGGGCGACCCGAGTCGGGCGTGACAAAAAGCGTATCACCCTGGATCTCGACCTTGGAAATGCGACCCGCGCGCGCTTCATCCATGAACTGGGTATAGGTCACGGAATCTGTTGTGGTTGGCCGGCCATCAAACTGCTTGAACACAGTAAAAAGCACCAGCGCAATCACCATCCAGATTGCGACTTTGGAAAACGAGCTGTTCAAAGCCAAACTCCTAAAAACTACGGCTTGCGGGAACCGCTTGAAACGTTCCCGCCAATGATGTCAACAAGTCATTCTAACCTGTTAACAATACTCTGGGACCTAAGACTTCAGACGGCGACCAATCAAAAAAGTTTCAGATGACTTGTCCCGGGATGCCCTGGGCTTTCTTTCGACCACCCTGACAAAATGCCGTTTGAAAGACTCGACAATTTGAGAGAACCCGCTGCCATGGAATGCTTTCACGATCAACGCACCATCGGGTTTAAGGTGATTTACGGAAAATTCTAACGCTAAATCGCACACATGCTGAATACGAGCTGAATCAGCCACCCCTACACCCGACAGATTGGGGGCCATGTCTGAAATTACAAGGTCAACTTTTTGACCTTGTAAACGCTCTTCAAGCTGATGCAGGACATCGTCGTTACGAAAATCACCCTGAAAGAATTCAACCCCTGCAATGGGCTCCATGGGAAGCAGGTCAAGCGCAATGACACGACCGTCCATTACGCCGCCTGGCCCAACCAGACGTTCACGTACCACCTGTGACCAACTGCCTGGCGCAGCACCAAGATCAACCACAATGTCGCCCTTGCGCAACAGTTTTTCAGTATCGAGAATTTCGGTAAGTTTGAACGCAGCACGAGCCCTGTAGCCCTTTTGTTGCGCCATTTTCACATAGGGATCATTAATGTGTTGCTGAACCCACTCTTTAGAGAATTTTTTTTTGGCCATTCCCGTACAATTCAAATATGCCCAAATTAGACATTACTTCGCAAGAACGCGCCGCACTTCGTGCGCGCGCCCACCCCCTTCGCCCTGTCGTCCTGGTGGGTGACAAAGGCCTGACTGATCCAGTCATTGCCGAAATAGACCGTAATCTTACCGCGCACGAACTTATTAAAGTAAAAATCGGCGGTGCCGAGCGCGATGAACGCGATGCCATGCTTGAAGCCTTGTGCGAACAACTTTCATGTGCACCGGTTCACCACCTTGGTAAAACACTTATTTTGTTCCGCCCCGACGCAAAACAGGTCAAGGCCGAACAAGCGTCTGAATTTGCCACAAGAGCGGTGCGTAAACCGACTGAACCACACACCCCGAAGAAAGTCGCTGCGGCCGGTGGTTTGCGTACCCGCAAGGCTTCCATTGCCGAACGGGCTGCGCGCAAAACAGAACGCCTCGAGAACGCACCACCCAAAATCCGGCGTGAAGCCGGATCTGCAACTGCAGGTTCGGGTGCACGTTCAGCGGGCAAACCTGCTGGCAGGCCTATGGTCGGTGCGTCGCATGGTATTCCACGCCGCGCAGGTAGCGCTCTTTCACTGAAGGCCGGGGCTCGCCGCTCAAGCCCTCGCGGCAGGTAAGCCACCAAAAACAAAAGCCCGGCACGAACTGCTCGGGCTTACATTCATTCGGCGCCAAACTGTTGGCGCCAGTTTCAGATGTAACTAACCGACAGAATCTCGTACTCTCGCACACCTGCCGGGGCTTTCACCTCAACAACGTCGCCCTCGCTTTTACCGATAAGTGCGCGCGCAACCGGACTTGAAACCGAAATACGGTTTTCGCGAATATCGGCTTCAAGATCACCCACAATCTGGTAAGACACCCGGGTTCCCGATTCAAGGTCTTCGATTTCGACGGTGGCCCCAAATACGACTTTACCGTCGGCATCGAGTTCAGCCGGATTAATGACCTGAGCATTGGACAATGTGCCATCAAGCTCTTTGATGCGGCCTTCTACAAAAGCCTGACGCTCACGCGCGGCGTGATATTCGGCGTTTTCCGACAAATCACCCTGGGCACGTGCCTCGGCAATGGCATTAATGATCTCGGGCCGTTCGACTGTTTTCAGCCGATGTAGTTCTTTTTGCAAGCGTTCAACGCCACTTACCGTTAACGGGATCGCAGACATAATGCTTCCTGAAATAAAAAGTAAAAAAGACGCCCCAAGGGAGCGCCCAATTGGTAAAACATGAGTAAAACGTTTGAATTGAATGATTCAAAGCAAATCCCCGGTCGATGACAACCGGGGATCTGTTGGTATTGTCGGCAAATTTGGCTTAAAAAGCAAGCCCTTGCACTTTAGACAACACCAGCTTTGGAACGACGCAGCAGTGCATACAGGATAATTGCACCAAATGTCGCCGTACCAATGCCGTCGAGGCGGAAGGCACCCAGCTGAATCGAAAAATTACCTGCACCTAACACCAGCGTCACTGCGGCTACGATCAGATTACGGTTATCGCTGAAATCTACCTGGTTGACGACCCAGATTCGCGCACCGGCAATCGCAATCAAGCCGAAGACCACAATCGACATGCCGCCCAACACTGGCCCTGGAATCAACTGGATGAGTGCACCGAACTTGGGAGAAAAACCCAGGAAAATCGCAATCAATGCTGCAACAACAAAAACCAGCGAAGAGTAAATTCGTGTGACGGTCATGACCCCGATATTTTCGGCATAGGTGGTCACACCGCTTCCGCCAACGGCACCCGACACCATGGTCGCCACACCGTCACCCACAAAGGCGCGCCCAAGGTACTTGTCGAGGTTTTGACCGGTCATGGCACTGACCGCCTTGATATGCCCCAGATTTTCAGCCACCAGAATGATGGCGACAGGGACAATGACGGTCATGGCGCTGAACTCAAAGACAGGGCTCGAAAAAGCAGGCAAACCAAACCAGGCTGCCGCGGAGACCCCACTAAAGTCAATTGGCTTGCCCATGCCAAGACCGTTGGTCAACACGGCATAAATAACGCAAGCCAGAATCAGCCCCACCAGAATGAGAAGACGCTGAACCACACCCCGTGTGTATACAGCCACCCCACCTACGCAAAGCACGGTCATCAACGCCATCAGACCATCAAAGGTGGACCCCCCCATAGCACTTTTTGCTGCAATGGGTGCAAGATTCAAGCCAATCACTGCCACGACCGCACCGGTAACCACGGGCGGCATCCACGCTTCGATCCAGTCGGCACCGTTGGCCGAACGGGCATTCAGCCACCATACAATCAGACCGATAAGGGTATAGGCCAAACCGCAAACAATGATGGCCCCCAAGGCCACGCCGATATTGGCATTAGCGCCCCCGCCCGCATAACCGGTGACGGCAATGATGCCCCCGATAAAGGCAAAGCTCGACCCCAGATAACTAGGCACCCGTCCGCCCACAAACAGGAAGAAAATCAAGGTGCCAATGCCTGACATTAAAATGGCAACGTTGGGGTCAAAACCCATGAGTAACGGCGCCAGAATGGTCGAGCCAAACATCGCAACAACGTGCTGGGCACCCATAGCCACATTCTGTGGCCATGACAGGCGCTCATCGGGCTGAACCACACCCCCCTGTTGGTCGGGATTTACCGGGCGCCACTTTGGAAAATAAGAATCTGACATGACCCTGCCTTTTTAAGTTGTTATTGAATAGAGAGCTTCTCTTGTGCAGGCGTGAGTTTACGTTCAGCGAACCGCAGCATCAACCAAAATTACCGCAAGAACCATGAAGAAAATAATCCTGCCGCGAGTTGTCCATGCGGCGGTGTACCAACCGGAGCTACTTTTGAAGCCTGCTGCGGCCATTACCTCAGTGGTAACGCCATAGCGCCTGACGCAGAACGGCTGATGCGCTCACGCTATACCGCTTACGCCACTGGTAATGCCGATTACGTCATTGCGACGTGGCATGCCTCAACACGTCCCGCGACACTGTCGTTGGCGGCCCCTGGCACGCCCCATGCGACAAAATGGTTGGGACTGGTCGTACATCGCCATGAGGCACAAGACGACAGCCACGCCCAGGTCCAGTTCACCGCGCGCTACCGTGACGGCGGCCGCGCTTTCAAAATGACCGAGCTGAGTCGTTTTGTGAAGGAAGATGGACGCTGGTTTTACTGTGACGGGGTAATCGATAGCTGACGGCGCCCAACAGACCCGACTTATTATCGGGGCTGCCGTGGTTTGCGTTCACGTTTGGCGGCAAAGTGGTCGTACAAGACATTAGGGATGCATCGCAACAGGCGACCCACCCACCCCATTTGCCATGGAATCACGGTGTAAGAAACGCCACGATCAATGGCTCGCACCGCTTTGCGGGCAAACTGGTCGACGGGCATCAGGAAGGGCATTGTGTAGGGGTTTTGGGCAGTCATGGGGGTTCGAATGAAGCCAGGCGCCAAGGTTACTACCTTGACCCCCGAACCGTGGAGCTCGACACGCAGGCTTTCGCAGTAATTGCGCACCGCCGCCTTAGAAGCACTGTAGGCGCCAGCCCCCGGTAAACCCCTGACGGCGGCGACACTTGAGATGCCAACCAAAGCCCCGCGACCCGCCAGTTTCATGTCGGCAATGAAGGGCTCGAAGGTCGATACCGTGGCCATGACATTGGTCTGCATGATCTTCTGGAAAACCTCAAAGTCTTCCAATGCCTCGGTGACTGTTCCCACGCTGATACCCGCGGAGGCAATCACGATATCGACGGGCCCCAATGCCTTGAACGCCTGAGCAGCTCGATGCAGCGCCTTTCGGTCGGTAACATCAAGTGCGTAAATGTGATGATCACCGGGCAAGGCGTCAACCAATGCTTCCAGGGCATCGGCACGACGCCCGACCAGCCCCAGCTGATACCCACGTGCCGCATAAAAACGAGCGAGCCCGGCACCAATGCCGCTGCTCGCCCCGGTAATGAATACGCGCTGCATGCGACGTATCAGAATTGCTTATGCATGCAAGGATTGCAAGCGATAGACTTTCAGACCGCCACCCTGACGCAGGTATTGCAGCCCTTCGACTGCAGCACGGGCACCGGCAATGGTGGTAAAGAAGGTAACACGTGAGGCCAACGCCACGGTACGAATGTGCCGTGAATCGGCAATGGCGTTGCGACGCTCTTCAACCGTATTGATAACCAGTGAAATTTCCTGATTCTTGACCATGTCGACAATATGCGGGCGCCCTTCGGTGACCTTGTTGACGACCTGAACCGGAATGCCTGCTTCTGAGATGGCCGCTGCCGTACCGCGTGTTGCCACAATCTTGAAGCCCAAATCAACCAGGCCACGGGCTACTTCAACGGCCTTGGGTTTGTCGCGGCTTTTGACGCTGATGAAGGCCACACCCGATTCAGGCAAGGTCACGCCGGCCGCCAACTGCGATTTGACAAAGGCTTCACCGAAACTTTCACCCACACCCATGACTTCGCCGGTGGATTTCATTTCAGGCCCAAGAATGGTATCAACACCCGGGAACTTGACGAAGGGGAACACGGCTTCTTTAACCGAGAAGTAGCTTGGTACGACTTCTTCAGTAACCCCTTGATTGACCAAAGTATTGCCTGCCATGGCGCGCGCTGCAATCTTGGCCAATTGCAAGCCAGTGGCTTTGGAAACATAGGGTACCGTGCGAGAGGCACGCGGGTTAACTTCAAGTACGTAGACGTCGCCGTCTTGAATCGCGAACTGAACGTTCATCAGCCCTTTGACGTTCAGTGCACGGGCCATCAGGCTGGTTTGACGCTTGATTTCGGCGATGGCCTCTTCCGAGAGAGAATAAGGTGGCAAACTGCACGCTGAGTCACCCGAGTGAACACCGGCTTGTTCAATGTGCTCCATGACGCCCCCAATGAAGACGCGTTCGCCATCAGCAATACAGTCAACGTCAACTTCGGTGGCGTTGTTCAGGAAGTGGTCGAGCAGCACCGGCGAGTCGTTACTGACCTTGACTGCTTCACGCATATAGCGCTCGAGGTCTTGTTGTTCGTGTACGATTTCCATAGCTCGGCCACCCAACACATAACTTGGGCGAACCACCAGCGGATAACCGATTTCAGAAGCCAGGGCAATGGCTTCGCCTTCCGTACGAGCGGTACGGTTGGGGGGCTGACGCAAGCCCAGCTTGGCAAGCAACTTCTGGAAACGCTCACGGTCTTCGGCAATGTCGATGGACTCGGGGCTGGTACCAATAATGGGCACGCCATTGGCTTCAAGCGCACGCGCCAGCTTCAAAGGGGTTTGACCACCGTACTGAACGATCATGCCCACAGGGTTTTCTTTGTGGACAATTTCAAGCACATCTTCAAGCGTGAGGGGCTCGAAATAAAGACGATCAGAAGTATCGTAGTCGGTAGAAACCGTTTCGGGGTTGCAATTGACCATGATGGTTTCGAAACCATCTTCGCGTAGCGCCAGTGCAGCATGTACGCAGCAATAGTCAAACTCGATACCCTGGCCAATACGGTTGGGGCCACCGCCCAGCACAATGATTTTCTTGCGATCGGTGGGTTGGGACTCGCACTCTTCCTCGTAGGTTGAATACATGTAGGCCGTGTTGGTGGAAAACTCGGCCGCACAGGTATCGACGCGCTTGTAAACCGGGCGCACGCCTAACTGATGGCGCAGCTTGCGCACTTCAGCTTCAGAGGTATCGAGCAAGAAAGCCAGACGACGATCGGAGAAACCACGACGCTTGAGTTCACGAACTGTGTCGTGATCGAGGTCGGCCAACGTTTTTTGCTCGAGGGCCAGTTCGATATCCACAATTTCTTTGATCTGTGCCAGAAACCACGGGTCAATTCTGGTGAGCTGATGCACTTCATCGAGGGTAAAGCCTTGGGCAAAAGCGTCACCCACGTACCAGATACGCTCGGGACCAGGCTCGCCCAGTTCAACCTGCAGTTTTTCGCGATCAGTGGTTTTCTGGTTGAGGCCATCAACGCCGACTTCAAGACCCCGCAAAGCCTTCTGGAAAGATTCCTGGAAGGTGCGTCCAATGGCCATGACTTCGCCAACCGACTTCATTTGGGTTGTCAGGCGGGAATCGGCTTGCGGGAATTTTTCAAAGGCAAAACGAGGTACCTTGGTCACCACGTAATCGATGGACGGCTCGAACGACGCCGGCGTAGCACCACCGGTGATTTCGTTACGCAGTTCGTCGAGGGTATAGCCAACCGCCAAACGCGCAGCCACCTTGGCAATCGGGAAACCTGTTGCCTTTGAGGCCAACGCAGAAGAACGCGACACACGCGGGTTCATTTCGATGACAATCATGCGGCCGTTGTGAGGATTCACGGCAAACTGAACGTTAGAACCGCCCGTATCGACACCAATTTCACGCAGCACCGCAATCGAGGCGTTACGCATGATTTGATATTCTTTGTCGGTCAGGGTTTGTGCCGGCGCTACCGTGATCGAGTCACCGGTATGCACGCCCATCGGGTCAAGGTTTTCAATCGAGCAGACGATAATGCAATTGTCGGCGCGGTCGCGCACGACTTCCATTTCGTACTCTTTCCAGCCCAACAAGGATTCTTCAATCAGCAACTCGCTGGTGGGCGAGGCCTCAAGACCGCGACGGCAAATGGTTTCAAATTCTTCAGGGTTATAGGCACTACCCCCACCCGACCCGCCCATGGTGAAGCTGGGACGAATGACGGCAGGAAAACCCGAGGTACCCGTTTCGGCCGCGATGCGACGCTGAACTTCCCAGGCTTCATCCATAGAGTGCGCCACGCCCGACTTGGCCGATTCAAGGCCGATCTTGGTCATGGCTTCTTTGAACTTCTGGCGGTCTTCGGCCTTGTCGATGGCATGCGCGTTGGCGCCGATCATTTCGACACCATGCTTGGCCAGTACGCCATGACGCTCAAGGTCAAGCGCGCAATTCAAGGCGGTTTGGCCGCCCATGGTTGGCAAAAGCGCGTCGGGCTTTTCAGCTTCGATGATTTTTTCAACAGCCTGCCAGGTAATGGGCTCGATGTACGTGACGTCGGCCGTTTCCGGGTCGGTCATGATGGTGGCCGGATTGCTGTTGACCAACACGACCTCGTAGCCTTCAGCCTTCAAGGCCTTGCAGGCCTGGGTGCCGGAGTAATCGAATTCGCAGGCCTGACCGATAACGATCGGGCCAGACCCGATGATCATGATCTTGTTTATATCTTCTCGCTTGGGCATCTTTCCCGACCTCTTACTTGAACGCTAATAGAGCAATCGAATTCCTATTTTATCCCTTCCATCCGTTCGGAGATGAGGTTCTGGATATAGAAATTTTATAATAATTTGGTCTCACTTCAGGCAGACGGGGAAATCTATTCCCTCGTAACTCTCACTTTACAAGCTTGAATTCAGGATGTTTGAAAATATAATATTTTAAATAAAAAAAGTTTAAAATGAGCTTTATATATTTTATTCAAATTAGTTGTAAAATTATTATGTTTTTTAAACTTTAATTTTATTATTTAATATTGTACTGAAATTATCATATATTAAATTATGTACTAGAATAAAAGTTGTCAATAATCTTATTACTACTATATTGATATATTAAAATCAAAAATTTTATAATTTTATTTTAAATCAAGTGGATTTTGAGAAGACCAAGGTGACTGATGAAATGCCAGATGAAATACCATGTGATTATGCTTTATTCCATAAACTATGTGTATAGCATCTTCGCCCCAGGGGA
>CAYTSJ010000055.1:0-8687 GCA_964440385.1 uncultured Pusillimonas sp.
CCCTAGCACAAGAAAGATCAGGGCGAGCGGAGGGATCATGACAAAAGTCACGCGCTCGGCAATTTTGGACAAGAGCCCAAGCCGTAAAACCTTGTTCAAGACGGCCAACACAAAAGCCACCAACCCACCGATCAAGGTACCAACTACCACTGTCTCGTCAACAGGCGCTTCGGCTGACAGAATCTGAGGCGACAACGCAACAGAGGCCGCAACAGCAATGACAAATAACACCAGCAAAGACTGAATGCCGTGGCTGCCACCAGGTTCAATAAAGGTTCTGCCCTCTTCAGGGATCGCTGGCGCTTTGGCAGGACGAAACAGCGACAGCAACAGGACATAGATAATGTAAAAAGCAACCGTAATCATTGCCGGCACCATCGCTCCACGGTACATATCACCGATAGAGCGCCCCAATTGATCTGCCAGCACGATCAGCACTAGAGAGGGGGGGATGATCTGTGACAACGTACCAGAGGCGGCAATCACCCCAGACGCCAGACGACGGTCATAGCCGTAGCGCAACATAATGGGCAGCGAAATTAAACCCATGGAAATCACCGAAGCAGATACAACCCCGGTCGTTGCGCCTAACAGTGCACCAACTACCACAACCGCAATGGCCAATCCACCACGCAACGGACCGAACAACTGACCTATGGTTTCGAGCAAGTCTTCGGCCATACCAGACCGCTCCAGAATCAGGCCCATGAACGTAAAAAACGGAATTGCCAACAACGTATCGTTAGAAATAATCCCGAATATGCGCTGGGGCAAGGCCTGAAACAGCGCGGGTTGGAAGAAGCCCAACTCGACGCCCAGTAAACCAAACAACAAACCATGACCCGCCAGCGTAAATGCCACTGGGAAACCCATGAGCAAAAACAGAATCAAGCTGACAAACATGATCGGCGCCATGTTGGCAATAAGAAACTCCATGATTGTTTACATCCTATCGTTATTATTTTGATGATGCGGTACTGGCAATCTCTTCCGCCAGCAATTCTTCAGGTGTTTTTTGATTCTCAGGGTGGGTTGGATTAGGACATCGGCCGATTAGACAACCGATGCATTTGATCAGGTGGGACAACCCCGCCATTGACAACAACACGAAACCCATCGGAATGATGGCCTTGACTGGCCAGCGCACCAGCCCTCCTGCATTCGAGGACACTTCCTGGTGGATGTACGCCTCAATGGCCATGGGAACCGACAGCCAGATGACAAAACAGCATACCGGCAAGAAAAACACCAGAATACCGATGATATCGATGATGATTTGCCCACGTTCAGACAACCGCGAGGTCAGAATATCAACCCTGACATGACCATTCTTCAACAGGGTATACCCGGCCGCCAGCAGAAAAATAGCACCAAACATATACCACTGCACCTCAAGCCAGGCGTTTGAACTCATGTCGAAAGCCTTGCGAAAAACGGCATTGAAGGAGCTGACCACAACGACAACCAGAATGACCCAGGCCACTGCTCTGCCAACCCACAAATTGATCGTATCCATCAGTTTTGATAACGCCAGTAAACCACCCATACGCACTCCTTTGAGATCCCACAACATTCATTTATTCTTCGTGGCCCTGACGCCAAGGCGTTGCATGACGTTCGAGCCAGGCCAACGCGCCATACAACACCACGCCCATCACCCCGAGAATGAACAGGGCCGCAAAGACACGCACGGTGTCAAACGTCCCCTGAGCGCTCATGATGACGTAGCCAAGCCCTTTTTGGGATGACACAAACTCACCCACAATCGCCCCGACCAGTGCCAAAGACATGGCTACTTTCATACCGGCGACCACTGATGGCAGCGCGCAAGGCAGCTTGACCTTGAAAAAGAAATCCCAGGCTGAGCCTTTCAACACCTTGCCCAAATCAGTAATGTCAGAAGGCACAGAGCGTAAGCCATGAACGGTATCGACAATGATCGCAAAAACGGCGATCAGGAAGGCAATCGCCACTTTCGGCTCGGCCCCTGTACCCATCCAGACCACGAATAAAGGAGCCAAGGCCACTTTAGGCACACTGTTGAAACCAATGATCAGTGGGTACAAGAACCGTTCGAAAATACGTGAACTGACCAGAGCCACGGCAATGAGGACACCACCAATCACCGCCAAAACAAAACCGCCCAAAGTAATCGACAAGGTATAAAAACTTTGTTCGACGTACCAAGAGGCCTCATTCGCAAGTTCAGCCAAAATGGCTGAAGGCAGAGGGACCATGATCGACCGGATTTCAAATGCCCTGCACACCAGCTCCCAAAACAGCAGAAACACGAGCAACGAAAACGTTCCAGCCAAACCTGCCTTGAAATGGTTCATCGTCATGAGGTTTTCCTTTTGTCGGCGACGGAATCCATGTTGTCGAACAGGTCTCTGATGTGCGAGACATACTTGCCAAACTCCGGCGTCTCGCGAATAGCCAATGGACGAGGGCGTGGCAAATCAACCGGGATGACTTCGACCAACCGCCCCGGACGCGGGGACAACACCATGACAATATCGCCCAAAAACACCGCTTCCGAAATACCATGCGTCACGAACAGCACTGTATTCTGGGTCTCCATCCAGATCCGTTGCAGCTCGAAATTCATTTGATCCCGGGTGAACGCATCCAGGGCACCAAAGGGTTCATCCATCAACAACAAGGACGGGTTATCAACCAACGCTCGACAAATTGCTGCACGTTGCCGCATCCCCCCCGATAGCTCCCGGGGGTAACTTTGGGCAAAATCGCGCAACCCTGTCAGGTCAAGCAAGTGATCAACCTTGGCCTGATAGTCGGCAACAGGCTTCTTCGCGAACTCAATGGGCAGGAGCAGGTTTTTACGGATAGTGCGCCATTCCAGCAGCGCATCACGCTGAAATACCATACCGATACCCTCAGGTGGCCCCGACACGGGGTGGCCGGTAACCTCAAGGTCACCCGTTGTGATCTGCTCCAGGCCGGCAACACAGCGCAAGAAGGTACTTTTGCCACATCCGCTGGGCCCTAAAATGCTGACAAACTGCCCCGCCGGGATATCGATATTGATTCCGTCGAGCGCCAGCACCCCGCGGGCACCTGGATATTGCTTCTGTACATCACGCGCGCTAACTGCCGGAACACTCATTTGCCCACCATCGCATCGTAGGCCTCGGGCTTAACGACATTGGTGACGTAATAATCTGTCGCCGGCGCGGCGCCTTTGATCAGCTCAAGTTTTGTCATGGTCTTGACGGCATCGGCCCATTCAGCAGGAATCGGCTGACCCATACGGAAACCAGCGACAGGCTGCCCGAAATAAGGTTTGAGCGCCTCAAGCTGACCCCGCAGAACCTCGGGGTCAAGACGGGCCTGAGGCCGGGCAGCAATAATGGCCTTCACCGTTTCTTCTTCATGCCCTGCCCAGATATATTCCCAGGTTCGCGCCGTCACACTGACGAACTTTGAAATCGCCTCACCATGAGTGGCCAACTTTTTTTCGCTCGCGAAAACACCGAAACTTGGGATATTCAGCCCATAATCAGCAAAGGAAATCGCAAAAGAGGGACGCGTTTTGGCCGTTGAGGCGATGATGAAGGGAATCGTCGACACAATCGCGTCGGCTCGGCCAACAGCATAGGTCGTGGGCTTGGCAGCCGCTTCGACATTCAGCAGTTCAAGATCTGTTCGTTTTAAACCATTGGCCTCAAGGAAGGCATCCACGAAGGGGGCTTCAAGAGAACCCGCCGTGTACACCAGCTTTTTACCTTTCAGGTCTGCAGGACCCTTGATATCCGAGTCTTTCGGGGCCAACACACCGATATCATTGCGTCGCACAAAGGGGGCTACCGCCTTGACAGGCAACCCCTTGTCGCGCGCGATAATCATGGGCGCAAGCGCCGCATGACCCAGGTCAAAATTATCACTGGAACCTACAATCTGCACGGTCGTCACCGACCCGTTGCCGTCTTCGAAGGTAACGTCCAGCCCGGCTTGCTTGTACCAACCCTTCTGATTCGCCAAATGAAAAGCACCATGAACCGACCAAGGCGTCCAGTCAAGACGCACCTTTAAAGGCGTCAGTGCCTGCGCACTGGCAGCCCCTGCAATCAAAAGCGTGGCAGCGCCAGCCAGTGTCCTTACCCACGATTTCCTGAGCATTTTTTTCATGGCAAACCTCATTGGATATTGGTTAAATAAACAAGACTGCTAACGACTTGTCACTACACACCGAAAATACGTTTCACACGGCTCCACAGCACACTCAGGAACATTTTGAATGGGCTGAATTCAGCTTGAGGCAAGGGTTCGGTGGCGTCTGCCGGGCGTCCAAGTCGCAATGTGACATTACGACCAAATTCGGCAATCATGCGCTTGACGAAATCCTGGACTAACCCTGACCGGGAGAACTGCGCCAAGGGCCCTTGCAAGGCATACAGCAAATCAACATCGACACGCGACTTGTCTGGAGACAACGCAACAACCTGATAGCCGACGTCCCCCTTGGCTCTTGATTGGCTAAGCGAATCTTGCCCCGAGCCCCTTAACACCGCTGATTTGGCGTTTTCGTCACGCTCCAGCGTTGCTGTACCGTTAAAAGCCGCCGCCATCGGACCAAATTTGATTGCGATTTTGCCTTTGACCTCATTGCCTTCTTGAGACTCGATGACAGCCCCGGGCAAACAACCGGCAACGGCACGTATATCGGCCATGAACGCCCAGACCTGCTCGGCTGGGTAAGGTACGTCAAAACCCCCTTGAATACGTGTTCCCTTGCCGGTACCAGCGGCTGTTTTAGCGTTATCGGATACCGGTGCAGATGCCCCCGAAGGCGACACATTGGCCTCGGCAGTGGGCATCGCATCAACGCGGGCCTGAAATCCGGTAAACGCTTTAGGCACATCAAGAGCGGGAGGCACGGCTGACTTACCCTGTGCAACCGCCGTACGCATCGCCTCAATCGCCGCATCTGGCTGATCGAGCAAGCCCTTCAGAACTGACATGATGGCCGCAGTAATCCCCTGATAGCCGGTACAACGACAGATATTCCCGGAGAGTTCGATACGAACCCGGGCCTCATCGGCATCGGGCAACCGCAAAACGATGTCTCGGGCGGTCGTGAGCATCCCTGGCGTACAAAACCCACATTGCAACGCATGGTGCGCATTGAACGCCTGACGCAAGCGCGTCATGATGGGGTCATTGTCGTACCCTTCGATGGTGGTGATCTGATGGCCGTCACAAGCCACGGCATAGGTCACGCAAGACCGAACAGGCTTCCCGTCAACCAACACCGTACAGGCGCCACACACACCGTGCTCACAACTGAGATTCGTCCCTGTCAACCTTAGGTCTTCACGCAGGAAGTCGCCCAGATGGGTTCGGTCAACAACCTGACGCGTAAAGCGGCGACCATTCACTTCGATATTCAACTCAGACATGGCAACCTTCCTTTACTCGCCCAGGGCCTGATGCAGGCAGCGCTGCACCACCGTATTACACAAGCGTAAGTCAGCGGCAGATTTGCCAGGGGCAACCATGAGCAGCGCCTTCGCAATCGCAGATTCGGTCGCTGCAACCAGCCCCTCTTGAGCAACACGGGCAGACAAGTCAACCAACAGTTGTGGTGCGCCACCCAGGGCACCCACCACAATGCGCGCCGTGCGTGTCGAAGGCTCGAAATAGGCCGCACAACTGGCTTCGGCAAACTCGCCGGTTTTACGACAAAACTTGTAATAGCCCCAACGGGTTTGATCGGTACGCACAGGCACAATCACTGCCGTAATCAATTCATCGGGTTGCAGGTCAACAGCATAAGCCCCCATCATAAAATCGGGCATGCGCACTTTCCGGGTACCCGATGCCGAAGCGACCTCAAGTTCGGCAGCCAATGCGCTGGTAGCCAGTATCCAGTCGGCTGCCGGATCGGCATGGGCAATGCTGCCGCCGATCGTGCCTCGATTGCGAACCGCCCGATAGGCAATACGACCGGCCACTTCATGAAGCATGTGCCCGCGCAAGTCGGCGAACAGCCCATCTTCAATATCCGCGTGTGTCACGCACGCCCCAATACGAATGTGACCTTCTTCAGCAACAACGCGACGCCATTCGCTGAGCGCAGACACATCAACCACTTGATTCGGGCGTGCAAGACGCAAGTTCAGCATGGGCCCTAAAGACTGACTGCCACCCATGGCCTTGATACTGCCGTCAGAGCCTTTTAAAGCCTCGAAGGCTTGCGTTGCTGTTGCGGCACGATGGTAGTCAAATTTTGCGGCTTTCATGTAGTAACCCCTTCGACGCTAGATGGCAACCTGGCGCTGACCAGCGCCTCGAGTACGCGATGAGGCGACAAAGGCGTGCGGGTGAACTCGACGCCAAATGATTTGAATGCATCATTGACGGCACCAAAAATGACAGCCGGTGGCGCAATACCCCCGCCCTCACCCATCCCCTTGGCACCAAACTCGGTGTGAGGAGACAAAGTCTCAAAGTGATCAATCCGGATATTAGGCACTTCGGTAGCGCCCGGCATGATGTAATCGGCCAGTGTCGAGGCAAGCGGCTGACCTTGGTCGTCGTAGGGCATTTCTTCATAAAGGGCCGTTCCGATACCTTGGGCAATGCCCCCAATGGTCTGACCCTCAACCACCAGCGGATTGATCATTCGACCGCAATCTTCAACCACAACATAGTCAAGTATCTCGATCGCCCCCGTCGCCGGATCGACGGCAACTACCACCGCCTGGCTGCAGTACGTGAAACACCCTGTATCGACCTTCGGTCGATATCCCACACTGGTTTCAAGGCCAGCGGGGTCGACATCGGGCGGCAAATGCTGGGGATTGACATACCAGGCATTGCACACTTGTGATATTGGCACCTGACGATCACCCGCTTTGACAAAACCACCCTCAAGGACGACCTCATCGGCCGAGACCCCCAACAAGTGGGCGCCAATGTTCTTGACGCGTGGTACGAGTTGTTTGCATGCCGTTGACACGGCGCCCCCCGACATCACCAAAGAGCGTGATGCGTAGGTCCCTGATGAATATGGCGTCTGGCCGGTGTCCCCGTGGACCAGACGAATACGGTGAATATCGATACCCAGGATCTCGTTGGCTATCTGGGCAAAGGTGGTTTCCATCCCTTGACCGTGAGAATGGACGCCCACGCGCAACTCGGCCCCCCCATCGGGCGTCAGTTTCACGGCCGCTTGATCAAAACCCGGAATCACAGGAGTTCCCCATGCCGCAAATACAGAAGTGCCATGCGCCGACTGCTCGGTGTAGCTGGCCACACCCAAGCCGATCAGACGACCATCGGGTTCTTTGCGCTTCTGACGTTCGCGTACCGCATCCACATTGATCATCTCGAGCGCCCGACGCAAACTGGCTGGGTAATCACCACTGTCAAAGTGCTTGTTGGTCACATTGACGTAGGGCATTTGCTCGGGTTGAACCAAATTGTCGAGGCGAATTTCCCAGGTCTCGCGACCCACTTCGCGGGCGACGGCATCAAGCAACAACTCAATGGCAAAGCAAACACCCGTTCGGGCAACACCACGGTATGGCATAAACCCTGGCTTATTGGTAGCCACACAGCGCGTCTGGCATCGATACCCACGAAATGCGTAAGGTCCCGGCAAATTACCCAGCGCCTGACCGGTTTCGAGGCCGACCGTGAAGGGCCATACCGAATAAGCCCCGCCGTTGATGGTGATCTTGGCGTCAACGGCGAGCAATTTGCCCCGCCGATCGGCATACGCCGTCATTTCATAATGATGTTCGCGAGTGTTCGCCCCGGCAATCAGGTGCTCGCGACGATCTTCAAGGTAGCGGAAAGGTCGCTTGTATGTTTTAGCCAACCAGGCGACACAAAGCTCTTCGGTTTGCAAAACACACTTATAGCCAAACCCTCCCCCAACATCGGGCGAAATGACACGAATTTGTTCTTGCGGTAAATCGAGATAGTCGGAAAGACCCGTGCGTACCAGATGAGGCACCTGAGTCGCGGTGTACACAACCAACTGATTAACCTGGTTATCCCAGTACGCCAGCACGGCAATCCCTTCCATCGGCAGCATACATTGCCTGGAAAGATCGAATTCACGCTTGACCACCACTTCGGCTTTTTCGGCATGCTCCTCAAACTGGGTATTAGCATTAAGTGTCACGAACACATTGTCTTTCCAGTGGTCGTGAATAAAATGTTCTGTAGCAGCTTCGGCGCTTGCGGTATCGACATAGACCGGCAATTCGTCGTAGTCAATATCGACCATTTCGAGCAAGTCCTCGGCTTCGGCCCGGGTCGGAGCAAACGTCATGGCCACCGGTTCACCCACAAAACGAACCTTGTCATGTGCCAGAGGCGGCTGCCCAGACACTTGGTAAGTCGGCAGCGTGGAATTGGCCACAATATCCTTAACGTCAGGCATTGATGAGCGCACATACACCTGCCCTTCGACCTCGGTAGCAATGTTGACCCCGAGGATACGTGCGTGAGCCAGAGGGCTACGCAAAAAGGCCACTTCATTGAGCTCTGGCAGAGTCATGTTGCCAATGAAATTACCTTTTCCGTGCAAATGTCGCGCATCTTCCTTGCGAGGAACCCGCGCACCTACGCCTTGCGGCTTCGCCGCAGAAAGGGGGTGATGTAAATCTGTCATGCCTGAACCTGCTTTGAGTACATCAGTAAGCGCCCGCAAC
>CAYTSJ010000056.1:0-8642 GCA_964440385.1 uncultured Pusillimonas sp.
CAGGTCGGCATCGCTGATATTGAAGCCGGCCACTTTAAGACCTTTGACACCAAAGAGACGCTACGCGCACACCTCAAAGACCTTACCTCTAAAGCGATCGCCGGATCGTGAGCGTGGTTTGGCACGTGCGGCTAACTGATCAAGCTGAGCTTGATCTTCTCGACATCATGATTTGGACAGCAGAGAATTTTGGCCGTCGGCAAGCCATTGACTATGCAGAGACCATAACGCTGGCCATAGAAGCATTGCACGACGGGCCGGAAGTTCTAGGCGCTAAAGAGCGGAAAGATATTGGACCTAGTATTCGAACGCTTCATCTGAAGCGCCTTGGTCGAAAGGGGCGGCACTTTGTGGTTTTCAAGTCTGCGCCACATCAGACGATCGAGGTACTTCGGTTACTTCATGACAGTATGGACCTAGCCCGACATGTACCTGTGAATAACGATCAGCCACACTGATCTAACTGCTAAAGCTTAATCCCGACTCAGCCAATTGAACAAGGTGACCGACAGCAGCCGGACATAGGCAGACCACGGCAGGGTGAAGGCCTGGGCCAGTTCGGAGAGGGCGAATTTCCGAGACACCGTCTGGGATTTCTCGGCAGGTGACTCATTTTCCAATTTCCCAGACACTGTTTGGGAAATCTCAGACTGCGGGTATGCGAGGAAGAAACGTCGCATGCTCTCGAGGTTATTGACGCCGAACCCACGGCCGAATCGCGCCGTTAGGTCGGCGGACAACCGCTCCATCAACTGCTCACCATAACCGGCCCGCCGTCTGCCTTTCTGCTCGGCTTCGACGATCCGGCGACCAATCTCCCAATAGCTGGCCGTCATCAACGCATTGACACTGCGCGCCGCTGCCTGGCGCGCCGTATCCAGCAGTTCCACGATGCTGCCGTGGATGCCGGCGTAGCCAGCCTGGCCAAGAACACAGCGCAGTTGCACACGCTGTTTGCCCTGGCCAATCTGTGGATGGTGCGCTGGCGCTTGAGCGGGAGCCTGGCATGAGTGCGTCCAGCGCACGGGAAATGGGGGCGAAACGTGCCCCAAACACCTGCCGCCAGTCTGACCAGACGCCCATCTGGTCATGTCAGCACACCCAACCACGGTCTGCACTCATTTATGCAGACCTTCCCTAACTGCTATGAAAACTTTATCATCTGCTGTATATCAATCTTTTAAATCCGTATAGTGTTTTTTGAATACTGGTTTTGTTTTCAGCATAACCTGCTACTAGTTTTGCAATGAAAATCGAGGTTGTGATTGTCGCAATTGCTACGATAAAAGAATTAAGTATTGATCCGTATATATAACCTTGTGTTACTCCTAGAATGAAGAGCATGACCGGGAAGTGTGTTACATATAGACTGTATGAGTAACCCGAATGTTTATGAAACCATGTTGGGAATTTAACTGCTCCACCCATTAGTAGAGCTAAATAACATGCAAACCACAATCCTGAAGATAGACGAAAATAGTTGATCGGATCTTGCCAAATTCTTTTTGGTGAATCGTCTGAGTTCCACACCAATACAATTGCTATCAATGTGGCGAAGCTTAGAGCAGTGATTAGGTAGGAAAAAAGTTTGTTGCACATCAAAGGCCTGCGCTGATGTAGTATGGCTAGGCCTAAACCCGAGAACCAAACAGGACAAAGCATAATGAAAAGTTGGTTGTTGCGTGTGATGAGATATGCAGCCAAAACCAACATGATGGCTAACGACTTCCGATTATTCCAGCTGAATATGGCAGCGGCTACTACGTAGTACCAAAATTCAATTGATAGGCTCCACAATGGTCCATTAGATGAAGGGGTTGCTGTTTTGAACTCGTTTAAAAACAAAAGAGCACCTAGTGCCTGATTTATGTCGAAAACATACTCTGTTCTGACGAAGCTTGCACCCGGTAAAGATAAGAGGGAGTTGGTTCCTGATGGAAAAAATAATGGAGCGATTGCTGCAAAAAATAGCATTAGAAGAAGTGTAGCAATGAGCGGGGGGTAAAGCCTAAGTGCACGGTCTCTGGCGTATTCTGAAAATTTGAAGTCTGTATTGCGGTTTTTGTTGTTATAGATTGACTTTCCGATCAGGAAGCCGCTTAAAACAAAAAATACCATCACAGAGAGTTGTGTGAAATATCCAACAATTGTTGACCCGTGACTTAATGTTGGTGCGAGTATGGTTTGATTAGTGTGTCCAGCTAATACGATCAGTGCTGAGATTGCACGAATCGAGTCAAGCTGCATAGATTGATCTTTTGTAATGCGAACCAAGGGGCCACCTCTACCTGTTGAAAGTTTGCGTTTGCTACAAGTATATGCATCTTGATTGCAATCAAGCATCGAACGGTTAGTTTGATCCCATAGTTTCCATCTCCGCTTGCGTCGTAAACCCCCCATCCTCCAGGCTGTGCGTGGTGTGCACCACCAGCCAGCCTGTTCCGTCGATCTGGTCCTTGAAACCGCGCACCGTGACCGGTGTTTGCGGCACCAGAAGCGGGTTGCCTATGGCCAGCGTCAGGCTGAAGTTGGCCGCGCCGCGCTTGAGGCGCTGCCATTCGGCCTTGGCTGCAGCCATGGCATCGGCCTCTGAGCCGTAGGTCTCACTCAACGTTTTTGCATGCACCTTGGTGCCGACCACCACGCCGGTGCGGTTGGCCTTTTTGCCGTCGTGCCAGTAGGCGCGCACGCCGGTGTAGCTGTCCTGGTCGCTCTGGTGGTAGCGGTGGCTGTCGCCGTCTTGCCGGGTGATGGTGATGCCGGGCAGGCTTTGCCCTTTGCTGTTGGTGGTGCCGTTGATGGGCAGGAACAGCAGGTGGCCTTTTTTGGCGGTGGCCACGGCGTCGTAGCGTTTGGCCAGGCGGGTGAGGAAGTTGAGGTCGCTTTCGTTGGTCTGGTCGATGTGCGCCAGGGCGACGTTGGCCAGGCTGGCATGGATGCGTGTGCTGAGGCCGTTGCGCGTGGCGATGGTGCGCAGGATTTGCCCCAGGGTGATCTGGTGCCAGGACTGGTCGCGTTTGGTGCGCAGGGTGTTGGCCAGGTCTGCGCTGCGGGCGCGGATGGTGACCTGGTCGGGCGCGCCGCTGTGCTCCACCTCGTCTACCTTGAAGGTGCCTTTGTCCACCAGTTGCTGGCCTTCCCAGCCCAGGGCCACTTCGATGGTGGCGCCCTGGCGGGGGATGGCGAGTTTGCCGTCGGCGTCTGACAGGGTGAGGTCGAGCTGGTCGGCGTCGTCTCCGCGTTTTTCTTCCAGCCGCAGGCTGACCAGGCGGGCTTCGACGGTGGGGGTGATGTCGCGCCCATCGACGCTGAGGCGGTAGGTGGGGGCGAGCTTGCGGCCGGTGGTGCTGGCGGGCGCGGTCATGGGGTGTTGCCGGTGGTGTCGATGACGTCGTTGTCCCAGCGTTTGAGGGTGATGCTGAATTCGATGCGCTTGGGCGTGCCGACCTGGTCGAAGTAGCTGGCGGTTTCGGTTTTGTCGGTGATGACGTACTGGCCATAGACGCGGCCGGTGCCATCGACCAGGACGAAGGGGGCGCCGGTGTCGGCCATTTGGTGGATCTCGTCCAGGCTGGTGCGCTGGCCGAACTCGGGCAGGATGAGGCCGGGCAGGGTGATGGTGTCGTCGCCTGGCCCCATGAATTGCAGGGCGGGCCGAGCGCCGATGCGGCTGGTGGAGCCATGGCGCCAGTTGGTTTGGCGCTGCAGTTCCTGGTGGGCCAGGGTGGTGAGGCTGAAGACGAATTGCCCGAGGCACATCATCATGGTGGTGGCTCCTGGCGGGGTTAGCTGAGGTCGCCCAGGGTGGAACGGCGACGGGCGGCTTTGAGGCGGTCGCGTTTGTCGAGCTCGGCACTGACGGCGCGGGCGATGGCTTGCGGGTCCATGCCGGGGGCGGCGTTGATTTGGATGGTGATGGTGTCGCCCTGGGCCACGGCGGGCGCACGCGGGCTGGTGCTGAGGGGCGGGCGCTGGTCGATACGTGGTCCGGCGCCGGCCATGCCGATGGCGGCGACCGTGGCCATGCCGACGCTGGCCTTGCGGACCAGGGCGGTGCTGCGCTGGAGGCCGATGGCGGCCCCTTCACCCAGGAAGTGCCCCTGCTGCATGAAAACCCGGCTGGGGCTGCGGATGCCGAGCTTTTCCTTGAACCAGCCGACGGTGCTGTCAGCCACGTTGACGATGGCGTTTTTGACAGCGGCCAGGCGGCTGGTGATGCCGCCGACCAGGCCGTCCATGAGCATGCCGCCGAACTGTTTGAACGACTCCCACAAGCTGGCCAGGCCGGCCTTGATGTTGGCCCAGATGTTGGAGAAGAAGGTGCTGATCGGCCCCCAGTATTTGTAGATGAGGTAGGCCGCTGCGGCAATGGCTAAGACGATGGCAGCGATGGCCAGCACCACGGGGTTGGCGGCCAGGAACAGCATGACGCCACGCAACCAGGTCAGGGCAACGCCGACGACGCGGATGGCGGCGGCCCACAGGTTGAACTTGAGGCCGAGCCAGCTGAGCACGAAGCGCATGACCAGGAACGGACCCAGGATGCTGGCCAGGGTGAGGGCCAGCGTGCCCAGGCCGAAGGCCAGACCGGCGACGATGGCCAGGATTTTGACGAGCCAGCCGACCAGGACGGGGTGGTCGGCGATCCAGGCGCGGGTGCTGGCGGCGACTTCGCCCAGCCAGGTGGTGAGGGCCTTGACTTCGGGGGCCACGGTCTGGCCCATGGCGGCCATGACGTTGGTGAAGGTGCCGGTGGTGGCTTCCCACAGGTTGCTGATGGTGCCGAGTTCGGCGTTGACGCGGGTGCGCAGATCGGCCTGGGCCTTGAGCTTGGCGACGACGTCGTTGTAGCCGGTGAGGCCCTTGTCCATGAGGGTGTTGAGCACCTGCAGGGTTTCGGCGTCGTCCCCGAACAGTTCCTTGAGCACGCTCTGGCGCTGCACGTCGCTGGTGATGCCCTTGAGCTTTTGCAGTTGAGCGAAGAGGTTGTCGAGCCCGGCGAACTGGCCTTTGCCGTTGACGAAGTTGAGCTGGAAGCCTGCCCCTGCACCGGAGAGCAAGGCGTTGGCTTTGCCGAGCTTTTTGGCGTCGAGCCCGGCCTGGATGACCTTGCGGATGCCGTTGCCGGAGGCCTCGCCGGCCATGCCGGTCTGGTCCATCATGACCAGCAGGGGGGCGAGGTTGTTGGCGGCGTCGAGGCCTTGCTTCTTGAGCGTGTCGAGCACCGGGCTGAGCTTGGTGAAGCCCTGCAGCATGTTGCCGCTGTCCACGCCCATGTTGTAGGTGCGCTGGATGAGGTCCATGAGGCCCATCATGTCGCGCTCGGTGGTGCGGGTGGCGTCCTGCATTTTGGCGGCGAACTCGGCGGCCGCGGTGACAGGCATTTTGAGCTGCACGCCGAGGTAGGCGGCGGCTTCGCCGGTACCGCCCAGGATGGACTGGGCGCTGAGGCCCTGGCGGCGCAGCATGGTCATCATCTCGATGAAGTCTGCGGTGGTGCCGGGCAGGCTGTCGCCCAGGCTCATGGCCAGGTCGTTGATCTGGCGAAATTCGGCGCTGACCTGGCCGTTGGCCAGCATCATGCTGCCGGCGAGCTGGCTGGAAGCCCCTTCCTGCTGTGCGTAGCTTTGGACGGCAGACAGGACGGGACGGGCCATGCCACGGCCAGCGGCTTGGGCGCCGACGCCGGCGCCGGCCAGCATGCCGACGTGCAGCATTTGCTTGGCGTGGTTCTGGTTGAGTTCCGACAGCCGCCTTTGTTGCGCCGCGAGTTCGCGCATTCGGGTGGTCTGTTGTTCGAGTGCCTGGTTGGTGCGAAGGGTTTCGGCGCGCAGTCTGGTCTGGGCTTCGCGGACGTTGCCTATGCCGGTAAGGCGGCGGGTTTCTGCGTTGCCGCAGACATCTTCCTTGTCATGCTGTCAACTCCATAGAGCGGCAGGCGGCGAACTCGGATCGCAGGCGGATCGCCAGCGGAATGACGTAGTTCTCTAGCCCTTCCGACTCCAGATGCTCCAGATGCCGGAAGATCCGCAGCAGTTGATCGTCCACGATGAGCTTTGGCGTAGCCCAGCGAATTGCGATGCTGGAGTCATCGAGAAACAAAAACGTGATCAATTTAACCATGCCATCCCCGGCCCAACCACACCCCCTTACAGCCCCAACACCCCCGCCACCCAAGCCTCGTTATCCAGATACCACTGCACCGTCTTCCTCAGTCCGGTTTCGAAGGTTTCCGCGGGGCGCCAGCCCTGTTCTTTTTCGATCCGCGTTGCATTGATCGCGTAGCGGCGGTCGTGGCCGGGGCGGTCGGTGACGAAGGTGATCTGGGTCGCATACGATTGGCCATCCGCCCGAGGCTTCAGCTCGTCAAGAATGTCGCACAAGGTCTGCACCACCGACAAGTTCGCCTTCTCGTTCCAGCCCCCCACGTTGTACACCCGCCCCAATTCACCCGCGTCCAGCACGCGGCGAATGGCCGAACAATGGTCGGTCACATACAGCCAGTCACGCACCTGCTGCCCGTCACCGTAGATGGGCAAGGGCTGGCCGGACAGCGCGCGCTGCAGGCACAGCGGGATGAGCTTTTCAGGGAACTGGTAGGGGCCGTAATTATTCGAGCAGTTTGTGGTGACGACCGGACGGTACCGGGCAATTGTTGACCGTAACCCCTTGATCACCGACTGACATCTGCGGCTCTCCGATAAAGACGTAAAACCGATACGATGCCCGAAGGCAGTAGCGTCAACAAGAATGGGGTAAATGGAGCGCGTACGGTACCGCCCCATGCTCCACACGAGCAGATCCCCAAATTAGGTACCTTGCACCCGAGCATGGTCCGGATAGCCGCAGCATTTACGGCCAGCAAGTCGCCCTGACCATAACGCACCATCAGACTACGCCATCACGACGGCGAGCACGCCACAAGCCGAATACCGCCACGCTCACTGTCAACCATGCGTGGTCAGAGGCTCCACCGTCAGCTTAAAACCCATGGCATGTATAACTTTGAACAGCGTATCGGAGCTGGGCGCGCGCGCTCCCGACAGACTTTTGTAAAGGCTTTCCCGAGACAGCCCCGTGTCACGCGCTAATTGAGTCATACCCCGCGCCCGGGCGATATCGCCTAATGCTGCTGCCAACAGTGCTGGATCACCATCTTCTATTGCGACCTGTAGATAGGCGGCAATATCTGCCTCGTCGTTGAGGTAGTTGGATACATCAAACGGACGGGTCTTGATCTTGCTCATTGCGTAACTCCTGAGCCAAAGCCTTGGCTCGTTCAATATCTTTCTTCTGGCTGGATTTGTTGCCCACACTCAGCGACTATTGGCTTCGCATGCATCATCGCGTGTAAAACTGAAGCAGATAGCCAAGCGGCCTATTTTTATGGAAGAAGATCCGATGGCTTGACGTTATGCCAGTTACTGACCTCTGCATCTATGGCGTGCCATATTTCATGGAGCCTCTCCATATCGCCTGTAAAAAAAGGCTGATCAATATATTCAAACTGATCGAACTGCGGCGTTGGCAGCACGGACCCGATACCGCTATTGCAGAACCAGTTGCCCGTTAATTCAGCAATTTGCGACAGTTCCTTCAACGCCGCCTTGGCATCATCCAGGCCCCACCGATCTAGGACACGCCCGCGTTTACTCGCTTCTGTGGCAGCGTGAGCGATTTCAACATTGACATGATCAACAACGCCCTGTACCCGAGTTAGCCGTTGCTCCAAGGCGTCAAATACCTCTTCCCGAATCAGGTCGTCAGGGGTGGACGTACTTGAGGATGTGCCACTCAGCCAATTGAACAAGGCATGGCGTCGTTCTGAAATTTCGTAGTCATATTCCCGAGGAACCCAACGGGGGACTCCGGCTGGCTGTCGCGATAGATATTGCCAATGCAGATCCCGAATCAATTCATAATTGTAGGGCTGACCCGCGATTTCCTCCACGAAGACCTGTCGGGTAAGCCTGCCACGAGCGGCTCGTGCGTCCTTGACAAGCCCACCTAGTGAACACACGCCATGCGGTCCAGTAATCGCTTTGCGTTCAGCCAGGCGCCGGACACCTTGCATAGTGTTGCTCCAATAGCCAGAGGCAATCATCTCCAAGATCATTCCGTTAAGCCGCTTACCCGCACCTTCATCTGGGGCGGCATGGACCACTTCAACGACGCAGGAGAAAGCAGCAAAACTCCATGCCAATTGGGACAGTGCCTTGGTGATTGAGTTGTCGTCGACGTCGAAAATGTGTTTCCAAAGCTCGACTCGCTGTCGAATTAGCATTGTTACCTCTTGGCTGATAATCGTCAGCTTGCGCTGAGAATATCGGTCGTCGCCTGATTAGACTGCCCTGAGTGCGAACGCACAACAAGCCAGCCGCCTTGATTACACGCTTCGTGCCACGGTAGTGAGCCGTATGGGGCCGTTCAACTTATCAGCGTCAGCCTCTGAAATGACCTGATCGGTAATGACGAAGCACAAGCCAAGAATTTTTCGCAGATAAACACACGCAGCCATTTCAGGCCAGAGGCACAGACCTTAACGCACTGGCAAACAATGCGAAACGACCTGTGCACAACCAACAAGTAACATTATCGCCATGACAACCAGATCGGTTTGCACAACGACTGCTTTCGACCCA
>CAYTSJ010000057.1:0-8617 GCA_964440385.1 uncultured Pusillimonas sp.
TATGTGGCAGACAGTGTCGCAGGTTTGCAGATCATCAACGTGTCCAATCCCCAAAATCCCGTGTTTGTAGGCAATATAATGCCCCACCTAACGAGTTCAATTAATACCTGTACTGCTTATGGAAACCGGCTATATGTCTCGGATTATAACTGGAATGAAATCAGAATCTATGACATAACAACACCTCAGTCTCCAGAGCTTCTTACTACCTATATTTGGAACTTACGCACTGAAGGAATGTGTATCAGCGATAACACCTTATTTACCGCGAATTTTGTGTATGGCTTGAGTATTCATGATTTGAACGCTGTTAATAATACAGATGAAGTTGTTACCCCAGTTTCCCAATCTAACCTAGACATCTATCCCAATCCCTTCAAGGCTGAGACCAAAATGGCTGTTTCTCTTCCAGAGGCAGACCGCGTTAGACTGAGCCTCTATAACATCAAAGGGCAATTGGTGTGTGAGTTGTGCAATGAGTTTAAGGCTCAAGGCCAGCATAGCTTCAGCTGGGATGGCAAAGATAGCAGCGGCAAGAATGCAATGCCCGCACCGGCTTGACCCCCGAAGAACGTGAGGTCATTCAAATCACCGCAGCAACCTTGAACGGCTGCGGTTTCTGCGTGGCCGGTCACACTGCGCTGTCGCGTAAAAAGCTGGGTATGCCTGAAGAAGTGATTCAGGCCCTGCGTAAAACCGAAGCCCTGGCCGACCCCAAACTGAACGCCCTGGCCCAGTTCACCATCGCTGTCATTGAGCACAAAGGCCAGGTCTCTGACGCCGACCTGCAAGCCTTCTTCGACGCGGGTTACAGCCAGGCCAATGCCCTGGAAACAGTGTTGGGTGTCAGCCTGGCGACGTTGTGCAACTTTGCCAACAACCTGGCCCAGACCCCGATCAACCCCGAACTGCAGCCGCACGCTTAAAGGCGATGGTGAAAGGGTCAGGTACTGCATTTATGCAACACAACCTGACCCAAAACACCCGCTACCGAACGTTTAACGCCCTGGCACTACCCAAAACGCACCTCCAAGGACCTTTGTCATGACCCAATCAGCCACCACCCTTTTGAACGCTGTCGATGCACAGGCAACGCAAGAGCTTGCGCCGCTGGTCAGCGCCATCGACGAAGGGCAGTACCCTGAAACGTACCTGCGTAATTTGGGTGCTTTGGGCGGTTTTTCGTCCAGCGTGCCTGCCAATCTTGGCGGCCTGGGGCTTGACCTGTCCACACAGGTCAAGGTCACCACCCGCGTATCGCGTGAATGCGGCTCAACCGCGTTCATGGTGTGGTGCCAGTCGACCTGTGCGTGGTACCTGCTGAACGCCGCCAACCCTGAAGTTCGCGAGCGCTATCTGGCTCAGGTCGCTCGTGGCGAGCTGCTGGCGGGCACCGGCATGTCGAATACCGTGAAGCATCTGGCCGGTATTGAAAAGATCAACCTGCGTGCTACACGCACCGATAACGGGTACGAGATCAGCGGCTCGTTACCCTGGGTTTCGAATATCGGTGAAGACCACCTGGCCATTGTGGCCGCCCACGTTGAAGACGAGGGTTACCTGATGTTTGCCGTGCGCGGCAATACCCCCGGTTTAACCCTGCGTCGTTGCTTGCCATTTGCCGGCATGGAAGGCACCCAGACATTGACCGTTCGTTTTGAAAAAGTCTCGGTCCCAAATGATGACGTTATCGCCCACCCCAGCCAGTTCAAGGCATACATCCAGCGCATCAAACCCGGCTTTGTATTGGGCCAGACCGGCATGGGCCTGGGCATTATTGAAGCCAGTATCGCGTCCATCAAAGCCAGCAACAAAACCCACAGCCATATCAACGTGTTCCTGGATGACCAGGCCGACGATCTGGATGCCGAATTCCAGGCCCTGAAAAATAACGTTGAACACCTGGCACGCTTGGCGCAAACCGGCGAAGCCCCTTTGCTGGATGTGTTGAAAGCTCGCCTCGCCACCTCTGAACTGGCGCTGCGTGCAACCCAGTCTGAAATGCTGCACACCGGGGCCAAAGGCTACCTGATGAACCACGGATCACAGCGCCGCCAGCGTGAGGCTGTTTTTGTGGCCATCGTCACACCGGCCCTCAAGCACCTGCGCAAAGAAATCAACGACCTGGAACTGCTTCAAGCCAAAGCGGCCTGAAGCACCCCATACAAACACGAATCATGACAAACACTGCCCAACGCCCCACCGTTCTTGAAGCCCGCAACATTCAGCTCAGCTACGCGGCGCAGGGCAAACCCCGCAACACCGTACTGACCGAATTCTCGCTGCAAATTGCCCAAGGCGAAATTGTGGCCATTCTGGGCCCCAGCGGAGTGGGTAAATCGTCTCTATTGCGGGTTTTGGCGGGTCTGCAGCAACCTGAATCAGGCAGCGTGCACATTCACGGTGAGCCCGTCAAAGGCCCCCACCCGCGTTTAGGCTTCGTTTTCCAGGATCCCAGCCTTTTGCCTTGGCTGAACCTTGAACAAAACGTCGGTTTCGGACTGGATTTCAAACACCAACCCAAAATCGATAACACCCGGCGCCTGGCTCGCATTAATAACGCCATCAACGAAGTGGGCTTATCTTCAGCCCGCCATCGTTACCCGGCCGAATTGTCGGGGGGCATGGCCCAGCGCACAGCCCTGGCCCGTTGCCTGGCACGCGAACCCGAAATGCTGCTGCTCGACGAGCCCTTCAGTGCGCTGGACGAAATCACCCGCACCGAAATGCAAGACCTGCTGCGCACCATCACACGCAAGCATCAGGCCGCCGCCGTCATGGTGACCCATGACATTGACGAAGCCCTGGTTCTGGCAGACCGCATCATCCTGATTGGTCAACACCCCGGACGCCTGATTGGTGAATGGGCCATAACCCTGCCCCACCCCCGCGAAGACGCCATTGACGAACTGGAAAGCATCCGTCTGGAAATCGTCCACGCGCTCCACAAAGCACGTCATAAAACGACACATACTCACTGAACAGACCGATATGAATACCTTCAAACCCTCTGCCGCTTCCCTTGAGGCCCGTCGCCAGTTTCTGAAACTGTCCTCGTTGTTCACCGCTGCCGGTGCTTTACCTTTGCTGGGCCTGCAGCGCAAAGCCTTCGCCGCTGACCCGAATGCCCCCTTGCGCATTGGTTACCTGCCCATTACCGACGCTACACCCCTGCTGGTTGCCCACGACAAAGGCCTGTTCGAAAAACAGGGGTTGAACGTTGAAAAGCCCCGCCTGTTCCGCAGCTGGGCGCAACTGGTGGAAGCCTTCCTGGCCGGTCAGGTCAATGCCATTCACTTGCTGTCGCCCATGACAATCTGGGCGCGCTACGGCAGCCAGTCCAAAGCCAAAGTTGTGGCCTGGAACCACATGTCGGGTTCGGGGCTGACCGTGCGCAACGACATCAATGACGTTGCACAACTGGGCGGTACCACCGTGGCTATTCCGTTCTGGTATTCGCTGCACAACGTGGTGCTGCAACACCTGCTCAAAGGCAAAGGGCTGGAACCGATTGCCGATGGCGATCCCACCGAAAAGCAAGTCAAACTGGTCGTCATGGCGCCCTCCGACATGCTGCCGGCATTGGCTAACCGCCAGATTGCGGGGTATACGGTAGCCGAACCTTTCAATGCTTCGGCCGAACTGATGAAGGTTGGCAAGATCCTGCGCTTTACCGGTGACGTCTGGAAAGATCACGCGTGCTGCGTTGTGTTGATGCACGAGGAAGACACCGTGAACCGCCCGGAATGGACGCAGAAAGTCGTTAACAGCATCGTGCAGGCCCAAGCCTGGATTCTGGACAACCGCGACGAAACGGCCCGCATCTTGTCCAAAGACCACGACCGTCGTTATACGCCCCACGCCTTCGATACGTTGGCCCAGGTACTTGTACCCGAGCGTCTGGATCGCGCCCGCTACGAAGCCGATGGCGCCATCGTCAACAAAGACTGGAACGAGAAGCGCATTGACTTCCAGCCTTACCCCTTCCCCAGCTACACCGAGGAATTGGTCCGTCGTCTCAAAACTACCCTGGTGTCAGGCAAGAACGAATTCCTGGCCACGCTTGACCCGGCCTTTGTCGCCAAAGATCTTGTTGACGCCAGCTTTGCCCGTAAAGCCATTGAAAGTATCGGCGGCATGCCCGTCTTCGGCATGCCGGCCAGCTACGAACGTCAGGAAATCATTACTGCTTAAGGGCTGCACATCATGTCGAGAATCCTGCACTTCGCCTTGCCCGGAAAACGCGCCCTGCTGGGCGTTGCCGGGTTGTTAACCCTGATCATTCTTTGGGGATTAGGTATCCAATGGCTGAAGCAGGATCTCGGCATGGCCGGGCTGCTAAGCCCGGTTGAAACGTTTTCCAGCCTGCAAACGCTGCTGGTCGATAACCAGTTGACAGTGCATACCCTGACCAGCTTAAAGCGGGTACTGGTAGGGCTGGCCGTGGCGTTGTTGATCGGGATTCCGGTCGGGCTGGCGATTGGCAGCTCGAAGATGCTGGAAAACAGCACCAGCAGTGCTTTTCAGTTCTTGCGCATGATTTCGCCACTGTCGTGGATGCCGATTGCCGTGATGATCTTCGGCATTGGTGATGCGCCGATTTATTTTCTGCTGTCGTTTGCTGCGGTCTGGCCAGTCATTCTGAACACGGCGGCCGGAGTAAAACAACTGGATCCGAAATGGTTGATGCTGGCCAAGAGCTTAAGTGCGACCCGCACTGAAGTGTTGTTCCGCATCGTGATCCCCGGCGTGTTGGGCCACATTCTGACTGGCGCAAGGCTGGCGATTGGTATCATCTGGATTGTGCTGGTGCCTTGCGAGATGCTTGGTGTTAGCTCGGGCCTGGGTTACTTCATTCTGGACACGCGCGACCGCCTGGCGTACTCAGAGTTGATGGCCGTGATTGTGCTGATTGGCGCCCTGGGTTTCTTGCTGGATCTGGCGGCGCAGAAGCTGTACCAGCGCTGGACGCACAGTTCATAAGCACAACTGTCACCTGCTTCATCACCACAAAAGCCCCAGACCATGAATGGCTGGGGCTTTTGTGTGTGGGCGATGTAGATACGGGCAGATAGTCCAGCGCCTCGCAGCAGATTCAGCGCACCACATCAAACGGGTTATAGGGCAACACCCTTTTGTGCGCAGTTGCCCGATAGATGCCAACAATCTTTTCAAAGACGTCAGCATCTACCAGTTTACCTTCCAGGAAGTCATCGAGCTGATCATACGTAAGCCCAAACGAGACTTCATCGGGCTTTAACGGGGACAACGATTCAAGATCGGCAGTCGGTACTTTATAGACCAACGCATCCGGAGCACCCAACCGGCTTGCCAGTGCCCGTACGCGACGCTTGTTCAAGCCGGTGAGTGGCATCAAATCTGCAGCACCATCACCGAATTTAGTGAAGAAACCCGTGAGCGCCTCGGCCGCGTGATCGGTACCCACTACGAGGCCATCGTGCGCTCCGCCCACGGCAAACTGCGCAATCATGCGCTGGCGAGCCTTGATATTGCCGTGCAGGAAATCTTGATGCGCCGCATCGCGAAAGGCCACCCCCGACTGCAACAGGGTATTGAGCATGGCATCACTGGCCGGCTTGATATCAACCGTCACCAGCATATCGGGCTTGATGACCTTAAGCCCGGCCTGGGCATCGGCCTCGTCTTTCTGTACCCCGTAAGGCAAACGCATGGCGACAAATTTAGCGTCATGACCTTGACGACGCACCCGTTCAACGGCGCGCTGCGACAGACACCCACCCACCAGCGAATCAACCCCGCCACTGATACCCAACACCAAGGCCTTGCGACGTGTTTTCAACAGATAATCAGCCAGAAAACTGACGCGACATTCAATCTCGGTATCGACATCAAAATCACCCGAAACACGAAGCTCGGAGATGATCTGTTTTTGCAAGGCAATCTGGGCAGAAGTAAGCACAAAAGTTCCTTTTACGGCAGCTGATCCAAACGTTTATGATAGCCGATGCAACCTGCGGGTTGCGTACTTAAAACAACGGAGACCTGTTGATGGGACTTAAGCTTCACGTCATTATTTGTAGTACACGCCCCGGTCGTATCGGCCCTTCAGTGGCCCATTGGTTTAGCGATTACGCCAAGGCCAACAGCGCTTTTGATATTGATCTGGTTGACCTGGCGGACTTTAACCTGCCTGTCTTCAACGAACCCAAACACCCGGTTCTACGGGACTACCAGCATGATCACACCAAGCGCTGGAGCGCCAGTGTTGAGTCGGCAGATGCCTATGTGTTTGTCATCCCGGAATACAACCATTGCCCACCCCCCTCGTTCTATAACGCCCTGAATTACCTGGTCAAGGAATGGGGGTACAAGCCGGCAGCTTTTGTCGGTTATGCCGGTGGTGTCTCAGGGGGGGTACGCGCCATTCAGCAAGCCAAAACCCTGGTCACCACACTGCGTATGGTGGCCATCAATGAAGGCGTCATGATCCCCATGGTGGGCAGCCTGATCGATGAAAACAAAAACTTCAAAACCAATGAACTGATCGATACGTCAGCTCAAGCGTTGCTGAACGAATTGCATCGCTGGGCCGTCGCGCTCAAACCCATGCGTTCATAAGGCGCAAAAGCACCAAGGGCCGCGTGATGCGGCGCTTGATGTCAAAACACTAAGAGGCCAGCAAGGCAATATCCAGCCCCGGCGGCAATGTCGGCCACTAAAGCGACATGATGTCGCCCACGTTAAACAACGCCAGCAGACCCAGCACCGCAAAAATCGCCGCGGCAATACTGTGCACCAGTTTCATGGGAATTTTGGCCGCGAAACGATCTCCGACAAACACGGCCGGCACATCCGCAATCAGCATCCCCAGTGTGGTCCCGGCAATGACCAGAAGCGGTGCCGCATAACTGGCGGCCAGAGCCACCGTGGCAATCTGGGTCTTGTCACCCATTTCGGCCAGAAAAAAGGTGATGAAGGTTGCCCCGAACACACCCAGCCGCTGGGCAACTTGCGTTTCTTCTTCTTCGATCTTGTCTGGAATCAGCGTCCAGACCGCCATCGCCAGAAATGACAACCCCAGAATCCAGCGCAGGACATCGGGGCTCAGAACCGTGGTCACCCATGACCCTACGGCCCCGGCGAGACCATGATTCAGCAAAGTCGCCGCCAGAATTCCCAGAATAATAGGAACCGGTTTTTTGAAGCGCGCCGCCAGAATGAACGCCAGCAGCTGGGTTTTATCGCCCATTTCGGCCAGCGCCACCACACCGGTTGATACCCACAAAGCTTCCATAAATCAGCCTTAACCTATAATTGAACGTTGGGCACGGATTCTACATGGTCAAATCAGGCTTTGCCTTTAAAATCAGCGTTCTGGTTGACAATTTTTGTTAACACAAGCCCCATCGATTTGCACCTCCTTGATCTGCGCATCACCCTTCAGGACCCCTCTCATGCCTTTGCTTCCCATCCAACATCCCGAAACCGTCAACCAACCACGGGCCGTCGAGAAACGGGTTGTTGGTCGGCCAACCTCTGACGGCGCTGGCGTCAAGCTGACCCGCGTGCTGGCCGGCAACCTGCAGCGCCGGCTTGACCCTTACCTGATGCTGGACGCCTTTGGCAGCGATAACCCCGATGACTATATCGCCGGGTTTCCCAACCACCCCCATCGCGGCTTTGAAACCATCACCTACATGATTGCAGGGCGCATGCGTCACAATGACAGCGCCGGCAACGAAGGCATTTTGCAAAACGGTGGCGTGCAATGGATGACCGCGGGCAAGGGCGTGATTCACTCTGAGTTACCTGAACAAGAAGAAGGTGTCATGGAAGGGTTTCAGTTATGGCTGAACCTGCCGGCTGCCGATAAAATGTGCGCCCCCGGTTATCTGGATATTCAAACTGAAAGTATTCCGGAAACATCGCCTGCACCCGGGGTTCACGTCCGGGTGATTGCCGGAACCAGCCATGGCGTAAGCGGCAAGATCCAGCGCGATACCACCCGGCCGTTGTACCTTGATATCCACTTCGAGACGGCAGGTGAATTCCGCCAGCAGTTACCGGCCAGCGCCAACGCCTTTGTTTATGTTTACCGCGGCGAAGCCGACATCTCGGGAACCACTGTCCCCGTTACCCACATGGCCATTCTGGAAAACGACGAGGCCAGCGATGGCGTCATCATTCGCACCCAGGGCCCGGCCAAAGTCCTGCTGATTGCCGGTGAACCCTTGAACGAACCCATCGCGCAATATGGGCCTTTCGTCATGAATACCGAGCAAGAACTGATGCAAGCTGTTAAAGACTTTCAGGCCGGGCTGTTCGGGCAACCCCGGTAACCCGAAAGATACGCCCCTGCACTGCCGCCATTGCTTGCCAGGGCAATCGTCAGATTGCCCTCCTGCATCAGGCGCTCCCAACCATAACGGTCAACATCCGCACTCATGAATACACCCACCGCCTCAAGCTTTCGCACCCTGCCCTTGTCCGAGCCTTTATTGAACACCCTGGACAGCCTGGGCTTTAGCGAAATGACACCGATCCAAGCGCAGACCCTGCCCCTGACGCTTGAGGGGAAAGACCTGATCGCCCAGGCCAAGACGGGTTCAGGCAAAACTGCGGCCTTCGCCCTGCC
>CAYTSJ010000058.1:0-8608 GCA_964440385.1 uncultured Pusillimonas sp.
CCTGTCATGTCGTCGTGCACACAGATTCGCAGTATGTTCAGAAAGGCATGACGGAATGGCTGAAAGGCTGGAAGCAGCGCGGCTGGAAAACTGCCGACAAAAAACCTGTCAAAAATGCTGATTTGTGGCAAGAGCTTGACGCATTGACACAAAAACACGAACTTAGCTGGCGTTGGGTGCGCGGGCATGCGGGTGACCCTGGCAACGAAAAGGCCGATGCCCTGGCGAACCAGGGGGTTGATGTTGCCCGCGCCCAGGCGGCACGAAAGGCGGCAGGTTAACTATTTTGTTGCGCTATGATCCATGGCCAGTATCCGGGGGGATGCTGCCGACCATGATGTTCTGATAAAAAAATACTGATATGAAGAAACGTGTCGCAGGCTTTGTAGTGATTTTGGGTATGGGCGTTGCCCTTGGGTTGGCCGCCTCTAAATGGGGTGGGTTTGGTTCTCAGGCCTCTGAAGGTAAAGCGGCGCCTCAGGCTGCAGCATCCAAACCGCCCGCGGGTGGACCCCCGGCTGGGGGGCGTGTCGTGGGCGTTGAAGTGGCTGCCGTCAAACGGGTCAGCATGCCTGCCGAGGTGTCTGCCGTGGGTACATTACGCTCTGAAAATGCGGTTGTTTTGCGACCTGAGGTCACAGGCCGTATCAGCCAAATTGGTTTCGTCGAGGGCCAGCCTGTTAAACAAGGGCAGGTTTTATTGCGCCTTGATGACAGTGTGGTCAAGGCGCAGTTGCAGCAGGCCCAGGCGAATCTGGGTCTTGCCAATTCACAGTTCCGGCGCTCTGAAACATTGACGCAGCAGGGGTTCATCAGCAAACAGGCCCGTGACGAGGCCTTAAGTCAGTTGAAAGTTCAACAGGCTGCGGTCGCTCTGGCGCAGGCCCAACTCGATAAAACCACCATTCTGGCGCCCTTCGATGGCGTCATCGGGCTCAGAAAAGTCTCTGTGGGTGATTACGTCAGCCCGGGTACCGACATTGCGCCACTTGAATCGATTGACCCTTTGCAGGTCGATTTTCGTGTTCCCGAAGGGTATATCTCCCAGCTGGTAACAGGCCAGACGCTGCAGGTCCGGTTTGACGCCTTGCCGGCTGAAGAGCGAACCGGTCTGGTTAAAGCGATCAATCCGCAAATTGATGTCGGCGGGCGTTCGGTCTTGGTTCGGGCTGATGTCCCCAATGCCGATGCGAAGTTGCGTCCGGGCATGTTTGCCCGGGTGCAGTTGCAGTTTAATGATGCCCAAGCCCTGACTGTGCCTGAAACCGCGCTGCTGGCCATTGGTACAGAGCGTTTTGTTTTCAGGGTAGATGAAGGAAAGGTCAAACGTATCGCGGTTGAGATTGGTCAGCGTCGTGCGGGACTGGTTGAGGTGTTGCGTGGTTTGCAAGAGGGCGAGCAGGTGGTGGTTGCCGGCTTGCAAAAGATTTCCGATGGTGTGGCGGTGCGTGTGCTGCCATCGCCTGTTTCATCGGCACCTTGATCTTCGGGGGCACTCATGGTTCTGTCTGAAGTTTGCATCAAGCGGCCGGTATTTGCGACGGTGCTCTCCCTGCTCATTATTTTGGTGGGGTTGATTTCCTACGATCGCCTTACGGTTCGGGAATATCCTGCCATCGACGAGCCGGTGGTTTCTGTCATGACCGATTACAAGGGGGCTTCGCCTGAAGTGGTCGAGTCCCAGGTCACCAAGCCGCTTGAAGATCAGCTGTCAGGTATCGAGGGTGTCGACGTCATGACCTCGCGCAGTCGATCGGAACGCAGCCTGATCGACATCAAGTTCAACATGAGTCGCGACCCGGACGCGGCCGCGGCTGATGTCCGCGACAAAGTCTCGCGTGCCCGACGGTTTTTGCCTGACGAAGTGGATGAACCCATTATCAGCAAGGTCGAAGCGGACTCTACCCCGATCGTTTACATCGCCGTTCAGGCTGGAGGCCTTAGCACCATGGAGGCCTCCGATTACCTGAACCGGTACATCAAAACCCGGCTGTCGGTGTTGCCAGGCGCTGCCGAAGTGCGCGTGTTTGGCGAGCGTTTGCCAGCCATGCGTATTTACATTGATCGTGCAAAGCTGGCGGCCTACAACCTGACGGTTCAGGATGTCGAATCGGCGTTGCGGGCCCAGAATGTGCTGATTCCTGCCGGTCGTATCGAGTCTGCCATGCGTGAGTTTTCGGTGGTGTCGACCACCGATCTGCAAACCGTACAGCAATTTCAGAATGTCATTGTGGCCACAGTCAGCGGTTATCCGGTCCGCCTGGGGGATGTCGCCAAAGTCGAACTGGGGCCCGCCAGTGAAAGGGTTTTGTCGCGCTTCAATGGCCTTGACGGTCTGAATATCGGGGTGACCAAGCAATCAACGGCCAACCCGCTAGATTTATCGCGTGCTGTTCGCGCCGAGGTTGACCTGATCAACCAGAACTTGCCCTCAGGCATGAAGCTGAACATTGCCTACGACAGTTCTATTTTCATTCAGGAATCGATTGATTCCGTTTACAAAACTATTATCGAAGCCATCATTCTGGTGGTGCTGGTCATTTTCTTCTTCTTGCGTAGTGTGCGCGCCAGTCTGATTCCTATCGTTACCATACCGGTCTCCCTGATTGGTGCGTTCGGCATCATGTACATGTTCGGATTTTCCGTCAACACCCTGACTTTGCTGGCCATGGTGCTGGCGATTGGTCTTGTGGTCGACGACGCGATTGTGGTACTGGAAAACATTTATCGGCATATCGAAGAAGGCAAGTCGCGCCTGGAAGCTTCATTTTTAGGCATCAAGGAAATCGCTTTTGCGGTCATTGCCATGACGCTGACCCTGGTGGCGGTGTATGCGCCATTGGCATTTGCGACAGGCAGAACCGGACGTTTGTTCATCGAGTTTGCCTTGACGCTGGCGGGGGCGGTGCTGGTTTCGGGGTTTGTTGCCCTGACGTTGACCCCCATGATGTGTTCGACGCTGCTTAAACACCAGAAGTCACATGGACGGGTTTACCTTTTCATTGAAAGTCTGCTTGAGGGTTTGACCAGCGGGTACAGAAATACGTTGGGTATCGCTTTGCGTCATCGGCTGGTGGTGGTGCTTTTAGGGTTGGCCGTTGCAGGTGCCAGTGTGTTCTTGTTCAAGACCATCAAAAGCGAACTGGCGCCGTTGGAAGATCGGGGGGTGGTATTCGGGGTGCTCAGTGCACCCGATGGCTCAACCATTGACTATACCGTCGACAGTGCCAAGCGTATCGAGCAGATGTACGCGGGTATTCCTGAAGCTTCGGGAAATCAGTCGATTATCGGTTTCCCGACGGTTACCGAAGGTTTTGCAATCTTGCGCCTCAAACCCTGGGACGAGCGTGAACGCACCCAGCAAGAAATCGCCGCCAGCTTGTTGCCGCGCTTCATGGGGTTGCCTGGCGTGCGAGCCTTCCCCAGTAACCCGCCGTCCTTCGGTCAGCGTGCGACGTCCAAGCCGATTGAGTTCGTCATCATGAGTCAGGCGCCTTACAGTGAAATTGGCCAGATCGTGGCGAAGTTTGTTGAAAAGCTGTCCGATTATCCCGGGCTTCAGAATATCGATACCGATTTGCGCTTGAACACACCAGAACTCAAGGTCTCGGTCAATCGTGAAAAGCTGGCTGATGTCGGTGTGGATGTGGGCACAGTAGGTCGCACGCTCGAATCGATGCTGGGCGGGCGCCAGGTTACCCGCTTTCGCGACAGTGGCGAGCAATACGATGTGATAGTTCAGGTCAGTCGCAAAGACCGGGCTGACCCCCGCGATATTTCTGACATCTACATTCGTACGGCACAGGGCGGTATGGTGCAGTTGTCCAATTTTCTTGACGTGACCGAAACGGTGTCGCCGCAATCGTTGAATCACTTTAACCGGCTACGGGCCGTCAAGGTGCAGGCTTCTGTGGCACCGGGCTATGCCATTGGCGAGGTGCTTGATCATATGAATGCGGTAGCCCGCGAGACCTTGCCTCCCACGGTCCAGGTTGATCTGGACGGGCAGTCGCGTGAATTCCGCGACTCATCAGGCAGTATCTATCTGGTGTTTGTCATGGCCCTGGCGTTTATTTACCTGGTGCTGGCCGCGCAGTTTGAAAGCTGGCGCAACCCGTTTGTGATCATGTTGTCTGTGCCGTTAGCCATGACGGGGGCCTTGGTGGCTTTATGGCTTTCCGGGGGGACACTGTCCATTTATAGCCAGATTGGTTTGATCACGCTGGTGGGTCTGATTACCAAGCACGGCATCCTGATTGTCGAATTTGCGACACAGCTGCGAGAAGAAGGCAAGAGCGTGATTGAGGCCGTTACCGAGGCCAGTGTGTTGCGCTTGCGTCCGATCTTGATGACAACCGGGGCCATGGTGCTGGGTACGATACCGTTGGCGCTGGCAACCGGCGCAGGGGCCGAGTCTCGCGAGCAAATCGGTTGGGTCTTGGTCGGTGGGTTAACATTCGGCACCTTGCTGACTTTGTACGTGGTGCCCGTCGCGTATTCGCTGATTGCCCGCAAGCAAGTAGAGCTTGCCTGATTTTTTCTGACTCATTACCTTATGCGCCAAATCATTCTTGATACTGAAACCACCGGTCTTGACCCTTCCCAGGGTCATCGCATTGTTGAACTGGCTTGTGTCGAGATGGTCAATCGCAGCTTGACCGGGCGTCACCTGCATCTGTATCTCAATCCAGATCGTGACAGTGACCCGGAAGCGTTGGCAGTGCATGGCCTGACGACCGAGTTCTTGTCCGGTTATCCGCGTTTCGAAGAGGTGGCTTCCCAGCTCATTGACTACGTGGCGGGGGCCGAGGTCATCATTCATAACGCGGCATTTGACGTCAAGTTTCTTGATGCCGAGCTGGCACGCGCCGGGCATTCAGGTTTCAAGAGTTTCTGCGACAGCATTACCGATTCGTTGTTGTATGCCCGTGAGCTTCATCCGGGCAAACGCAATTCGCTGGACGCCTTGTGCGAGCGTTACGGCATTTCCAATGCGCATCGCACGCTGCATGGCGCATTACTTGACTCCGAGCTTCTGGCTGAAGTCTGGCTTGCTATGACGCGCGGGCAAGATTCGTTACTCATGGATTTTGACGCATCAGAGTCAGCGGGTGGTCCGGGCAGTGGCTTGGCGGTATTTGATGCGTCGGTACTCAAGGTGCTCAGGGCTTCACCAGAGGAGCTTGCTGAACATACGGCTTATGTTCAGGTACTTGATAAATCGGTGGGTCAGCCTTGCTTGTGGCATCGCTTCGATACCGGGGACGTAGCAGTACAGTAGTGAAGGTAGCACGCAGGCTGTTTTTTCCGCTTCCCGGCGCCATGTCCGGCAGGCCTGGCGGCGTTCTATCGCGTAGGGTTGGGTCGTTCTCGATGGTTTCATTTCGGGCCTCTGCGAATAATTGAGCCAACAAATGCACCGTCTTGTGTCATCGACGGTATGCTCCTTTTTGAATAAAGCAAATACCATGCCAGTCTGACGCGACGCTTCGTATTGAGGTTTTGCGCTGCGTTATGTGGCCTTATCCCTGTTTTGGGTAGGGGTGAGGCCGCTTTTCCATGAGTCATGCGCCACAATGGGGCTTCGTTGTTCAGTTACCGGAGTCCATCATGACGCGTATCGTTTTGTTCGAAAACATTCACCCCAGTGCACTTGAAGTTCTTGCTGCGGCAGGTTTGACGGACGTGACGACGTATAAGTCGGCGCTGCCACCCGCACAGTTGCGTGAGGCAATTCAAGACGCCTCGTTGGTCGGTATCCGTTCCCGAACTCATCTTGATGCGGCCTTGTTTTCGGGGTCCCCCGATTTGCGGGCAGTGGGCTGTTTTTGCATCGGGACCAATCAGGTTGACCTTGACGCTGCCATGATGCGCGGTATCCCCGTGTTCAATGCCCCATTTTCGAACACCCGCTCTGTTGCAGAACTGGTGCTGGGTGAGACGATTCTGTTGTTGCGTCGTATTCCTGAAAAAAATGCCGGCGTACATCTAGGGCTTTGGGATAAATCGGCTGATGGGGCTTTCGAGGCTCGCGGTAAAACGTTGGGTATCATTGGCTATGGCAATATCGGCTCGCAAGTCGGTATTCTGGCCGAGGCCTTGGGCATGCGGGTTGTATTTCATGACATTGAAGCCAAGTTGCCGTTGGGCAATGCCCGGGCCTGCACATCTCTGACGCAGTTGCTTGAACAAGCCGATGTGGTCACCCTGCATGTGCCTGGCGGCGAGACCACCCATAATTTGATCAGTGCCCAGGCGCTGGCGGCCATGAAAAAAGGCAGCCTTCTGATCAATGCATCACGAGGTACTGTGGTCGATATTCCTGCGCTGCATCACGCGCTGCAAAGCGGGCATCTATCAGGAGCAGCACTGGATGTTTTTCCGGTAGAACCCAAGGGGCGTGATGAGCCCCTGGACAGCCCCCTCATTGGTTTGCCTAATGTCATTTTGACGCCGCACATTGGCGGCAGTACGCAAGAGTCGCAGGAAAACATCGGGCGTGAAGTGGCTGAAAAACTGGTACGTTTTGTCAAGAGTGGTACTACCAAGGGGGCGGTCAATTTTCCTGAAATTCCGTACCAGGATGCCGGTAATGCCACGCGAATTTTGCATATGCATCGCAATGAACCGGGGGCACTGGGGGTTTTAAGCAGCCTGATGGCTTCCCATGGTTTGAATATCGTGCGTCAGCAACTGCAAACACTGGGCCCTGTCGGGTATGTCATTTCTGATGTGGAAGGTACGGTCGGTGATAGCGTTATGGCGGCCTTGCGTGCCAGCAGTATCACGATACGATGCGATCGAATTTAACGGGGTGCTCCGTGCCTGAAGGCACGGATTCATTATGCTGTGGCAGCACGTCGGCCAGGGTGTAGTGGTCAAGGTGGTTCAGGAACTGCTGAAGGGCACCGCTGAAAATCGCCGTCAGGCCGCAATGGCCGGTGATCGCGCAGGCATTACCCTTTGTGAAGCATTCGACCAGGGCAAAATCGTTTTCGGTGTCGCGGATCAGGGCACCAAGGTTGATTTCGTTGGCAGGTTTGCCCAGCCGCATGCCGCCATGTTTGCCCCGCACCGTCTGCAGCCAGCCGCGTTGGGCCAGCCGATGTGTGATTTTCATCAAATGGGTTTCTGAAATGTCGTAAACCTGGGCAATTTCTGCGATGGTGCACAGACGGTCGGGATGCTGACCGACATAAATCAGCAAGCGCATGGCGTAATCGGTAAGGGTCGTGAGGCGCATAAAACCAGCTACTTGAATTGGGACGCTTGTACAGATTAGCGAATGATACTCAGTCTGTCATGACATGACATGTATTGTTGAGTGAGTCAGGGGGTTGTGCGCGGGTCGCTGACTTCACGTAGCGGGGCATTCGGGGTGTGATGAATCTGGTACCCGTACCAGAGGCTACGGGCAATGCGTTTTGAAAATTCTTCGGCTTTCTCGGCCAGAGCCCGGTTGGGCAGTGTGGCCAGGGTCTCGTGAAACAGTTCAAGCCAGTGCCCGAACAGGTCGGCCGTAAGTCCGGGAAGGGCAATGTGTTTAGGCATGGGTGTGCCTTCGTAGGTGCCCGTGCCGCGAACCATGGATGACCAGAACTGGACCATGCGACCCAGATGGGTGTCCCAGTCCTGGATGTGGGCATTGAAAACCGGCCCAAGCTGCTCGTCTTGCCTGACCTTGTCGTAAAACGAATGCACCATGTGGTGAATGTCGTTTTCGGTACATAACTGATCGCGCGTTAGCATCACGGCCTGCCTTAAAGATTGCTTTTTAATAAATCTTATATGAGCGTGTGCGCTGCGTCAATCTTCACGGGAGTTCATCCTTCAAACAATAAACTGTAAACTGACGGTTTGACTTAGTCTGAACGTGATAACGCCCATGTCGAAACCCGATTCCATCAGTTGTGTTGTGCCCTGCCTGAATGAGGAAGCCAACCTCGCAGTCTTGATTCCTGGCTTGATGACAGTTCTGAAGCAGCTTGCGCCATCGTACGAGATCATCGTGGTTGACGACGGCAGCACTGATGGTACGTCCGCGCTCGTATCGCGTTTGGCAGCCGGGCATCCTGAGGTGGTCTATGTTCAGCTTTCGCGTAATTTTGGCAAAGAAGCAGCCCTGAGTGCTGGACTTGAAGTCGCGAAAGGGCAAGTGGTTGTCAGTATGGATGCTGATCTGCAGCATCCGCCAGCCCTGATTCCAGACATGCTGGCTCGCTGGGAAGCCGGGGTCGACATGGTGTACGGCGTTCGTGCAAGCCGTCATGATGAATCTGCCTTCAAAAGGGTAGGAACCAAGCTGTTTTACACGTTGATGCGCACCCCGGGCGGGGTTCAGGTTCCCGAGAATGCAGGTGATTTCCGCTTGATGGACCGTGCAGTAGTTGATGCCTTGCTGCTGCTGCCCGAGCGTAATCGTTTCATGAAAGGTCTATTTGCCTGGGTTGGATTCAAGTCTGAGCCTTTTTATTATCACCCCCCCGAGCGGCTACACGGAACCACCACCTTCCGGCCTTTCAAGTTGTGCGGGTTTGCGATCGATGGATTGACGGCGTTTACGACCTGGCCCTTGAGGCTTTTGAGCGTGACCGGCATTCTGATTTCA
>CAYTSJ010000059.1:0-8596 GCA_964440385.1 uncultured Pusillimonas sp.
TGAGTTGAAAAAAACCGGTGACCACGCGATGAACCAGCAAAAGTACCCACAACCAGGCGGCATGCCCAAAAAGAAAAAACAATAAATCAGAAACATACGCGCCCAAGGTGCCGCCCTTGTTGAGCGTCACACTGGAAGGTATCGATTTTGACCACCCTGGGTCAGTCTCGGACCACGTCGCAAGCACCAGACCCAACCAGGCGGCCAACGCGGCAAAAGCGATCCAGCGCGCCTCGCGAAACAAGGCCGCAAGACGATTTTGCAAAGGAGAGGGCCCATTACGAACGTTGCGTGTGGACCGGGAAGGAGCTGCAGGTATTCGAGCCATCTGATCATTATAATTGGCTGCTCAACAATTTCGGACAAATAGCCATGACGACTGCAAAGCACGCCAAAGTAATGATTCTCGGTTCTGGTCCTGCGGGTTATACCGCGGCCGTTTACGCCGCACGCGCCAACCTCAACCCGGTGCTGATTACCGGCCTTGAGCAAGGTGGACAACTCATGACCACCACCGATGTTGATAACTGGCCTGCTGACGCCCAAGGTGTTCAAGGCCCCGACCTGATGCAGCGCTTTCAGGCCCATGCCGAGCGTTTCAATACCGAATTTGTCTACGACCATATTTCCAGTGTGGACCTTTCGAAGCGCCCTTTCACCCTGAATGGCGATTCTGGTGAAGTCTACACCTGCGATGCCCTGATTATTGCCACTGGCGCATCCGCCCAATATTTGGGGCTACCCTCTGAACAAGCGTTTATGGGTCGTGGCGTTTCCGGATGTGCGACCTGTGACGGTTTCTTCTACAAGAACCAGGACGTGGTGGTTGTAGGCGGTGGCAATACAGCCGTCGAAGAGGCCCTGTATCTGTCCAACATCTGCAAAACAGTCACTGTCATTCATCGTCGCGACAAATTCCGTGCCGAGCCTATCCTGATCGACAAAATGATGGACAAGGTCAATAACGGCAACATGCGCCTGAAACTGTTCTGCGAACTTGAAGAAGTGCTTGGCGATAATTCCGGGGTGACGGGCGTGCGTATTCGCAACAACCAGTCTGGCCAACACGAAGATCTGGCAGTGACGGGTGCCTTCATTGCCATCGGCCATAAGCCTAATACCGATATTTTCCAAGGCCAACTGGCCATGGAGAACGGTTATATTGTCACCGAAGGTGGGCGTAACGGCATGGCTACCCAAACCTCGGTGCCCGGTGTTTTCGCAGCAGGCGACGTTCAAGACCACATTTATCGCCAGGCCATCACCAGTGCAGGTACCGGTTGCATGGCAGCGCTGGACGCACAACGCTGGCTTGAAAACAGTGGCCACTAAAGCGAACCTGGCCGACCTGAAGAAATTGCGCAAACAGGCCGCCGAGGCGGCCGAAAAAGCGCAGCTACAGGTTCAGCCGGCAACGCACAAGCCCCAGTCAGGCAAGACAAGGCTTGCAGGTGCAGGCAAAGCCAAAGCATCATCACTGGATGTTCAGCCGCTTTCGCCCCAGGACCAGGCCTTGTTCAGGCAAACCATGCGCTACGTTCAGCCTATCAAAGACACCCGACGTGCCATTTTGCCCCCAAAGCCTGTTGCACCACACACCATACTGCTTGGGCGCAAGGCTGCTGCCCAAGGGGGCATTGCGCAAGACAAACCCGCCGTCTCTGACCTGTTTGCCCCGGCACCGGTCTTGCCTGACATTGAAGGCTACCTTAAACGCGGGCTTGGACCGGACGTCCTCAAGAACCTGAAACGCGATAAATGGCCTATTGAAGCCAGCCTTGATCTGCATGGTTCAACACTTGAACAGGCGCGCGACCGACTTGACCAGTTTTTACAGTCGTGCCTGACGCACGGCGTGAAATGTGTGCGTATTGTCCATGGCAAAGGCTACGGGTCAAAAGAAGGAACCCCCGTCTTGAAAGACGCCGTTCGCAGTTGGTTAACACAATTTGAAGCTGTTCTGGCTTATACCGAATGCAGCGAACAAAACGGCGGTTCGGGCGCGGTACAGGCCTTGCTTGTAAAGTAAGCCTTACAGACAAGCAACCGGTAAGTCGTGTAAAAATTTTGCGGACACACCGGCCTTTTAACCCGCCTGAAAAGCAAAAAGACCGGGATGACCGGTCTTTTTGCAATTTTTGTTTTTGTTAACACTGCTTTTTGCCATGAGTGGCAAATATAGTTATTACCGGACTTATTTCAAACTGAACCGGTTTTTTGCCCATAAAGGGCTTTGTCTCCTCACCTGCATGTAATGGATTGTGCACCACTTCGAAAGGTTAAACACTTAGGGATTGCACCTATTTAGCGCATTGACGCAACATCCCGGTGCATATCGCGGTCGTTTGACACTGATCACACAGGCTGAACCTGCAAAACCCCGGAGTGGGTATAAGCCCTAAGTGTCAGATTTTCAATATTGTTTTAGACTTCAACAAGTTCAAGCTCCCTTTATAACGGCAACCCCTGCTAACAGCGAAGACAGTCATGGAACGCTTCATCAAGGAACCCGAACTGGTTGGTCACCTGGCATCGTACCGACTTTTTCATTCCAGTGACCTCGAAGAAACCCGTGACACGGTCGGGCGTATTTTTAAACCCCATGCGCTTGGCGTCAAGGGGCGGCAACAAAAGCTTGATGCAGAAATGGACCACCTTTCGCTGGGGTCAGCGTCAATCAACCGATTACGTTATGGTGCCGATGTCACCATCGAGCCCGAATCTCTCGATGACTTCCTGCTGGTACAAATGCCTCTGGCGGGTCGTGCACATATCCATTGCGGTAACGAAAAAATCGTTTCAACCCCCTCGATGGCTTCTGTGCTCACGCCCTCGCTGCCACTACACATGCAATGGCAAGGGGTCTGCGATCAACTGATCATCAAACTTGAGCGTCGCACCCTGGAATCGGTGTGCAGCGCGTTCCTGGGCCATGCGCTCCCCCGACCCATCGAATTCAGTTTGGGAATGAATCTCGACAATGACGGCGGCCTGGCCTGGCGACAGCTGATTGCTTTCCTGACCACCAGCCATTTCATCAACGGTGCCAACCTGCACACCCTGGTTACCAGCCAGATAGAACAGTTGCTGGCCACCACCCTGCTGACACGACATCCGAACAATTATTCACAGGCTTTAACCAACCCGGCGCCTACGGCCGACCTGCCGTATATCAGGCGCGCAGAAGAATATATTCAGGCCAATTGCCACAAGCCAATTACCATGCAAGATTTGGCGCAACATGCCCACATCAGCACACGCAGTCTGTACAAGGGCTTTCAAGCGCATCGACAAACAACGCCCATGGGGTATGTGCGTCGAGTCCGGCTGCAAAAAGTTCGTGAAGCACTGCTTGCTGGACGCCAGGCAGGCAAAAGTGTCAATGTCACCCAGGTGGCCCTTGAGTGGGGATTCGGCCACCTGGGTCACTTTACCCAGGCTTATCGCAAACAGTTCAATGAGCTGCCTTCGCAAACGTTGCGGGGCTAGTGGCTTGTAACTGTTTCTGCCGCTCGAGCAGCCTGCGGGTCACCATCCGATAATCACGCGCATCAATTGGCATCAGCCACTGCTTGAAGCGTGTGAATGCACTGACATTAATACCGATTTCGTTCAGCATCTCATCGATATTGTGCATCGAGAACGGGATGATGTTCGTACCACGGGCATGCTTGCCTTCGGTACGTTCCTCCATCCAGCGCAATCGACGCTGGACATGAACCCGACGCTGCTCGACAGACGGCAGGTTCAACCCGCCCATCAGATCAGCGGCAATCCATAACGCGGCCGCTTCGGCACTAAGCGGGCTATAGAACGACGAGTTATAACCACAGAAATGCAAATCAGGTACTGTCAACGGCTTGACCTGACGATAGAGCTCGAAGTTGCCTCGCTCATCGGTGATACGGGCCTGTAGTTCTTCTGAAAAGAAGGGAACAACCTGCTTGAAACCAGTACCGCATACCACCATATCGGCTGGCACGGTGCGCCCGTCGCTGAGCGTGGCCACAGGCTTGCCATCCACGGCCCCCAAAGACACAATTTCGCACTCTCGCGCCACCTCCGTGGTTCCCGCTGCCACTTGTTCGTACAACTCGTCTGTTGACAGACTGACTGTGCTTCGGGCGATACGATCAAAAGTCCCTTCCGGAATCAAACCCAGCTTGTCGAGCTTAAGCTGACGCGTGGCAACTTTTTGCAGCGATGAAATCATGCCGTCTCGAACGCCACTACCGGTGCCGTGCAGGAATTTCTCGAAGCCCTTCAGTTCAATATAAGGAAACAACCCCTCACCCATGCGCGTTAGCATCAGGTATTTGAAGTTCAGCACGTTCAAAATCTTGCGCGGCATTTTCCACAACAGTTCGCGTGCAATCACCTTGGTTGAAGCCGCCACGGTACCAATGGCCGCCGCAACGTCACACGATGACTTACCGTAGCCGACCACCAGGGCATGTTTGCCACGCGCGTCTTCAAGATCATGAAAATCAGACGTTGCCATCAGACTACCACCAGCCGCCTCATACGCGTCACGCCCGGGATACGGCGGAATGAACGGTTCAGAGAAAATACCGTTGGCGACAACCAGATTGTCAAAGCGATGCGCCTCTTCAACCCCGGTCTTGACATTCTTGACACGTAACACCCAGCCTTTATCGCCTTCGGGCTCGGCAGACAACACCTCGCTATTCAGATGAATCCGCCGCTCGAGATCGAAATGCCTGGCGAAGGCCGCCAGATAACGCTGAACTTGCTCGCCGCTGGGCCATTCGGGGTACTCTGCCGGCATCGGGAAGTCAGACAGAAAATAGGTGTCTTTATTATTCTGGGTTTTCAGACCCGGATAGCGACGTGTTGCACTCCAGACCCCGCCAACGTCGGGAGCTTTTTCAAAAACAGTGACCTCATGACCAAACTGGGTCAGGACTTTGACCGAAGAGAGGCCGGCGAATCCGGCACCAATAATCGCAACTTTCATGGCAAACCTCCGGTTTATTCGCAAAGACGTGGAATCGCAGGAACAGCCTGCTCGGGACCCATGGCGCTGTAACCGCCATCAATGGCAAGATCCGTTCCAGTAATGAACGATGCGGCCGGAGAGCACAAAAACACCACCCCTTCGGCGACTTCGGCAGGATCACCGACACGTCCAAGCAAATGGTAAGGCGCTGCAACCCTGTCCGTTTTGGCGCGATCACCTGCGGTCAGTTCATTCATGATGCGGGACCAGGTCCACCCAGGCGATACTGAGTTGACGCGAATACGGTCTGGTGCAAGATCCATCGCCATGTTGCGTGTCAACTGGGTGATGGCCGCTTTGGTCACTGGATATAGCCAGCGACCAATCTGGGCCACCTTGGCACTGATACTGCTGAAGTTGACAATGGCACCGCCCCCGCGCTGGATCATGTGCGGGCGACAAGCTTTCATCATCATCACAGCACCCACCACGTTCACATCGTAGCTTTGATGCCAGTCGTCACGTGAAGCTTCAATGCCATTGTCAACATAACTGCAGGCCAGGTTCACCAGGTAGTCAACACCCCCAAAACGGCTCACCGCATGGGCCACACACGCCTCAATCCGGGCGTCATCGGATAAATCTGTTTTGACGAACACCGCCCGGTTACCCAGACTGTCAGCGACAGCGGTACCCCCTGCCTCATCGATATCGGCAATGACAACGGACGCACCGCGATCGCAGAACGCCTTGGCCACTGCGGCTCCGATCAATGTTGAACCACCGGTGACGATCGCCACCTTACCTTGCATGTCATGCATGGTCTTGTCTCCTGAGTCTTGATGTCATGAATGAATTGTTTTGTTTGACGCATTCATTATGCAAACCGGCGGGCCCGGGTGACTATCCCGCAAATGCCCATCGTTATCCCGTAAGTGCACTTCCGGGATAAAACAGTTTTCTGCAACAGTCAAAACAACCATCCGCGCTGGCGGGCAACAGCCAGGCACCAACACCCATAACTGGCCAGGCGACGCAATGCACTTGGCCAGCCTTTGTTGTTATCCAACGAAATGACTTCAGACGCCATCAACCTGAGCTTTGAACGAGAGTTCGGTCAGCTTGCAGGGTGCCTGGACCTGGTAGCAAACCTGTTGAATGAAAACTTGCGCAGGGTCGGCATCAACTATGTACAGGGGTTATTGTTTTTTTAATTTCCTGCCTGTGCGTTGAAACGCAACCAGGCATGACCTCAGATCGAGGTATGCTGCATATCCCCGTCTATCGATAGCGCCTGCCCTGAAATCGAGCGTCCGCTGTCAGACGCTAAAAATACCGCCAGATCAGCAATATGGGCGGGATCAACCAGATATTTCAGTGACTGCGAAGACATGGCGTCTGCAGCGACCTGTTCCAGTGAACGACCGCTGATGCGGGCACGCCCTTCAAGCACCTGCTGGAATCTGGGGCCATCGGTTGCCCCGGGCAGCAAGGCGTTGACGCGAATACCGTACTGACCCAATTCGATGGACAAGCTTTTTGTAAAACCAATCAACCCCCATTTACTGGTGGAATAAACGGAACGATTCGGGTAACCAAACCGTCCTGCCACCGAAGACATATTGATTACGACCCCCGCTGCAGATTCTTTTAAAAAAGGAATAGCCATGCGCGTGACGTTGAAAGTTCCTGTCAGGTTGATCTGCAGGACTTTTTCCCAGGCGTCGGAGTCAAAGGTCTCAACAGGTGACGTTGGCCCGGGGATGCCCGCATTGTTGATTAATACGTCAATGCCCCCAAGGCGCCGGGCCGCATCAGGGACCATTTTTTCAATATCGGTCCGACTCGCAATATCGCATAAAGACGTCTGAATTCCCGGCAGTGCCGCTTGCAAGGCCGCCAAGCCTGCTTCGTCGATATCGCAAACGTAAATGCTTGCACCACGGGCATGAAAGGCGTTGGCAATCGCCCGACCGATGCCTGAGGCACCCGCAGTAATCAGTACTTTCTGTTTGTCCACTCTTTTCCTCTTACGGGTTGAAACAACATGGTTTGTGCCAAAAAGCGGCAACATGAAAAGATCAGCAACAAAAGCGCAACAACGATTTTTTTTACTGGCCGTTTGCCGCACCACGAGCGAGCCATTACACTCGAGACCTTCCGGATCACGACAGTACCTGCCATGACCACTAAAACGCAAGAGGCTGCTGGCAAACACACCACCGAAGCTTCGCCCTGGAACCAGCTCGCGCCCGATGGCAGCAACCTGACCGTCGACAAATTCCCCAGCACAATTATCGTGCAACTGGCCAATATCCTGCGTCGTGAGGTCACCACACCCTATGCGGAAGCCTTCGGGTTAACTGTCTCTGAATGGCGCCTGCTCTCCCTGATCGCGCGGTTTTCGCCGCTCCCCTTCGGTGATCTGGTCCGTCTGTCCAGTTCGGACAAAGCCCTGGTCAGCAGGACGGTACGTATTCTTGAAGAGCGCGGTTTTTGCAAACTTGAGCCTGAGCCTGGCGGCAACCGCAAGAAGCTGGTCTGTGTCGCCACAGAAAGCGGCATGGCACTCAATCAAACGGTCATGCCCGTCGCCCAAAAATATCAGCTGAATGTGCTCAATCAACTGACACCTGAAGAACGAGCCGGGCTTTATGCAGGCTTGATGAAACTGCGCAAGGCGGCTGATGCCGGACGTTTGGGGCTGCCCCCTGACGAAACGCCCCTTATTTAGCACCAGATCCTGGGCTCTGCACGGCTCCAAAGCCAGATCTGTCGTTGGATAGACCCGCAAATTCTTGTTTCTGCCCCTCCCCTTTGATTCATACCGGGTAATTCCTAGGTCCCATTTTGTTGACCCGTCAACAAAATACAGGTTAATGTTAGTCTGTTCATTTGCGGTCTGATGTTTCATACCTGAATCGATCAAATACCGTTATCGCTCAGCCTGCGCCGCAGCTGGAGATTCTTTTCATCAGGGGAAGCTTGAACTATGGCAGACTCAATTATTGGCACCAGCGTCCCGCAAGTCACGGGACGTGCAAAAGTATCGGGAACAGCGATGTACGCTGGCGATATCAAACTGGCCGGCATGCTTCATGGCAAAGTCCTGCGCAGTCCTTGGCCACATGCCCGCATTCTCAGTATTGACACCTCACGCGCCAAAGCCCTCAAAGGTGTCAAGGCCGTCCTCACCGGCGCCGATACCCCCACACGGCTCTGGGGCGTTTCCCGCAAAGAGCGTCGCATTCTGGCTGTCGATAAAGTCCGGTTTGCCGGTGAGGAAGTCGTAGCTGTTGCGGCCGTCAGCGAAGACATTGCGCGTGACGCGATCGACCTGATCCGTGTTGAATATGAACCGCTACCCGCGTTGCTGGATCCCTTCGAGGCTCTGGCGCCAGACGCCATCGAAATCCACGCAGGCACCGGCAATGTGGCCTACGAAACCCATGTCGACCGAGGCAATGTCGATCGCGGGTTCGATCAGGCTGCGGCAGTGTATGAAGCCACCTACACCATGCCCTACCAGTACCCAGGCTACCTTGAGCCCATGGCCTCGGTAGTCGCCGTCGATGCAGCAACCGGTCGGCTCACTGTATGGGCAGCCACCCAGTCAATTTTCATGTCACGCTCGCG
>CAYTSJ010000060.1:0-8583 GCA_964440385.1 uncultured Pusillimonas sp.
CATTACCGGCACGGGTATGGGTAAAGATGCCGAAATGGTTGATCATCAGGGCAAGGTTCGTACCCTGGCTGATTACAAAGGCAAGGTACTGGTCGTCTTTTTCGGGTTCACCCATTGCCCCGATGTGTGCCCCACCGCCCTGGCGCAGTTGTCTCAGACCCTGGAATTGCTTGGCAGCCGCGCCAAAGAAGTTCAGGTCCTGATGATTAGCGTCGACCCGGAGCGGGACACTCCTGAAGTCATGTCGCGCTACGTGAAGGCTTTCAATGACAGCTTCATTGGCCTGACTGGCTCGCCCGAGCAGCTACAGCTCACCGCCAAATCGTTCAAGGCGTACTATGCCAAGGTGGTTGATAAAGCGCGTAATACATATTCAATGGACCACAGCGCATCGTTTTATGTGTTCGATAAAGCGGGTCAAGTCAGGGTGTTGCATAGTGGTACCGCATCGGCAAAAGATCTGGCCTCTGATATAAAATCATTGCTCGATTAACGCTGGCCATTGCAGCATCGGCAGCCCGTACGTTCATGCTTGTCTGCCGGAAACTTATCCATTGTTTCGATCGTCTTACAGTTCCTGTTTATTTGGTCGCCGGGCTTGTCCCTGTAAGGGTTGGCTAGTCTTTTTGCTGTTAATCTGCGGCGTGCTTATCTCAACAGGTGCAGGCGCGTCGCATCCGCTATCCACCTCGACAAGCGCCATTGCTTCGGCTGAACTAAAGTCATCGGCTCAGTCTGTTTTGCAAGAGCCACGCAGAACGCTTCAGATTGGAATTTTCAATTACCGGCCTGTCAGCGTATTGGCAACGATGTGGCAGCCTCTTGCCGAATATCTGCAGCATTACCTACCCAGGCACGACATTACCCTGCACTTTCTTGACCAACAGGAAATGGCTGAAGCTGTAGGCAATAAATTACTGGACGTTGTCTTTACCAACCCGGTCCACTACGTCAGTTTACGGGTCACCGGCGTTCTTTCGGGCGCTATTGCAACTCAGGTCTCCCTCGAACAAGGTCACCCGGTAGCCCAGCTTGGCGGGGTCATCATTCGTCGCAAAGACAGAAACGATTTACAAACGCTGCAAGATATCAGGGGCAAGACTGTAGCCATATCGGGCACACAATATCTGGGCGGATACACCGCGCAGGCCTCATGGCTGCAGCGCCAGGGCATTGATCTGGACAGCATCAACTTTATCCAGGTAGGCAACCCTCATGACAATGTCATCAAGGCGGTCTTGAACCAAAAGGCTGATGTCGGGTTTGTACGTTCCGGCATTCTTGAATCGATGCGTCTTGAAGGCAAAGAAGACATTGAGCAATTGGCAATACTCGCCCCGCTGGACTGGCCCGGCTTTCCATTTAAAGTCAGTACACCCTTGTATCCGGAATGGGCTGTCGCGGCCTTGAATCATGTCGACCATGACACCAGCCGACGCCTTTCGGCGGCTCTGCTGGCGCTGGAACCTGATGACCCTGCCGCAGCATCGGCGGGCATTTACGGCTTTACCATCCCGAAAGACTACAGCGTGGTTGAAAATGCCATGGTTGATCTCAGGGTACCTCCATTTGACAAAGCACCCGTTGTGACGCTCGAAGAGTTCGTCATCCAAAACCTGACCACGGTTTTTTTCATACTGCTACTTGTCATTGGCTCTGCGGTTTTTTTCCTGCGTCTGGCCTGGCTGAATCGTCGTCTGAACGGTGTCAACAAAGCCCTGGAAGCCGCATCGCTGGAGCGTGACGGCCTGCTTCAACGCTTCACCGAACTGGCCAATAATGTGCCTGGAATCTTGTGTCAGTTCCGCCTGAGGCCCGATGGCAGCTCACATTTTCCGTTTGCCAGTGAGCGTATTAACGATGTTTATGGCTGCTCTGCAGCACAAGTACAAGCCGATGCGTCTGTTGTTTTCTCGAGCATTCATCCTGATGATTTTCGGCGGGTTCAGCTTAGCATTGAAGAGTCTGCCCGGAAACTTAGCCAATGGAAAGCGACCTATCGCCTGAATCACCCCTTGAAGGGTGAACGCTGGATCGAAGGCAATGCAACGCCATCAAGGCAAGACGATGGCAGCATTACCTGGCACGGCTACATAGCCGACATTACCGAAGAGCATGTGAACCGCGAGCGTATCTTGCTGGCCGCACGCGTTGTCGCGGCCAGCCATGAGGGCATTGCGATTCTCGATCAAGACCTGAACATCATCGAGGTCAACCCGGCCTTCACCAGAATTACGGGCTATGACCCTGACAGCGTCAAGGGACAAACCCCGTTGTTATTGGCGCTGAATGCCGAAGCGCCCCCTTTCTCGAACCGTCTCGAAGATCTTCTTGAAAATGGTGGACAATGGCGCGGCGAAACCTGGTTTTGCGATAGAAACGGCGAGGCCATCCCCGTCATGCTCTCTATAGCCCCTGTTGCCAATGCCGACCAGGACTTCAACCATTTTGTCATTCTGTTCAGTGACATCACTGCGCTAAAGAAACAGGAAGAAGAGCTTGAGCGACTGGCACACTACGATGCACTGACCGGCATTCCAAACCGCAGATTGCTTATAGATCGTCTACGCCAGGCCTCAGCCCTCGCCCGCCGCAACAGCAAAACACTGGCCGTCTGTATGCTGGACCTCGATGGCTTCAAACCAGTCAACGATACGCTCGGCCACGAAGCCGGTGACAAGCTCCTGGTTGAAATCGCCCGTCGCCTGAAGTCAGTAATACGAAGCGAAGATACGGTCGCGCGTCTTGGTGGGGATGAGTTCACCCTGATACTTGTAAACCCTGTGGGCACAGCCTTGTATGAGCGCATCCTGGATACCATTCAGAAACCCGTGAATTTGCCAGAGGCCACAGTGAATGTATCAGCCAGCCTTGGGGTGGTCTATCTGGAACCAGGCATGGATGCCGATGACGACCAGTTGCTGCGCATGGCAGACCAGGCCTTGTATGAATCCAAGAAACAAGGTCGAAATCGCTACACCATCTTCGGCGAACTTGACGCTTATTAACGCAGGTGTGCGCCCATGCCGGGCGCACGACGAAAAAAAGGACGCCGAGGTTGGCGCCCTTGAAAAAGCCCGCTTCAGAAGGGAGGGGATTGAGAGAAGCAGAAGCGGTCACAAGCTGCATGACATAACGAGGAGAATGTCAGCGGCAGCCCATGAAGAATTAGTCTGAATGGCGGAGATTAAGTTCGACGATTTCGCGCCAGAAATTGTATCTGTTTGATACCTTGCTTATGCAGCCAGTGCCGCACGCATTTTTTTGAACGCAGCAGCTTCAATCTGGCGGACGCGCTCGGCCGAAATGCCGTACTCAGCCGCCAGGTCGTGCAAGGTTGCACCACCATCGTCTTGCAACCAACGGGCTTCAACAATACGTCGTGAACGCTCGTCAAGCGCTTCCAGGGCCTGGCTGAGAGCGGGCCCCTGCAGTTGGTCGGCTGCGCGACGCTCGAGCACGGACGATGGTTCTTGATGCCCTTCATCAGACAGGTACGTGACTGGCGAGAAAGCATCTTCGTCATCGTTAGGTGCCTCGAGGGCCAGCTCACGACCCGTCAGGCGCACTTCCATTTCAGAGACGTCTTCAGGTCGAACGTTCAATTCACGCGCGATGGCATCGACCTGGGCCGTGTCAAGCGTTTGCCCGTCTGGGCGCATTCTGCGCAGATTGAAAAACAACTTGCGCTGCGCCTTGGTTGTGGCGACTTTGACCATGCGCCAGTTGCGCACAATGTATTCGTGGATTTCGGCCTTGATCCAGTGCACCGCGAACGAGACCAGACGCACCCCGCGCTCGGGGTCAAAGCGCTTGACCGCCTTCATCAGGCCGATATTGCCTTCCTGGATGAGGTCGGCATGCGCCAACCCATAGCCCAGATACTGGCGGGAAATGGAAACCACCAGCCGCAAGTGAGACAGAATCAGTTGACGTGCCGCTTCAAGGTCGGACTCGTCGCGCAAACGCTTGCCGAGTTCAGTTTCTTGTTCGGGTGAAAGCACAGGTAAACGGTTAACCGCTGCAATATAGGCCTCGATAGTGCCCAGTGCACCGGGGTTCGAGATGGCTGCTGCCAGTGCTGTATTGGACAGCGCCAGAGATTGCGATGGATGAGTCATTGTGATGTGCAGTCCTGATCCTTGGAATAGGTCATTCAATATTAGCACTCTATTGTGCCGAGTGCTAACCCATACCTTTATGGACAAACAGCCTGTGGATAAGTTCCAAAAAAGCCTGCAGCCCAAGGGCCCTCAATCAGTAATGATCGCCCGCAGCAGGCCCACCATGCGGTCGGCATAATTAGGGCCCAACCTGGCCAATACCCGCTCTTGATGCGCCAATGCTTTATCGCAGAGTTCGCTGATCAGTTTGGTCCCTTTGGGGGTAATACGCACCAGCGTCTGACGCCGGTCGAGACGCGAGGTTTCTAGGGTGACATACCCCTGGGCTTCAAGACGTGGCAATACCTTGCTAAGCGTAGGTTGCTTGGTAATGGCCAGTTCAGCCAGGTCACCCACGGTTTCGCCTTCGGCCTCGATCAGGCTGCCCAAAATGCGCCATTCAGTCACCGAAAGACCGGCCTTGCGCACTTCGACATGAAATTCGGCAGAAATGCGGTGACTGGCCAATGCCAGCACCGACGCCAGATAACGGTGCACAAACCGCGCCTGTTCTTGCGGCCTGGCGATATTTTCGTCGCCCTGGCCTGCCTTGGCACCTTTATTCATGAGCTACAACACACTAAAAAAGGGGATAATCGTAGTCCAGCCCATAGCGACCGTCAAGGCAACTAATGGTTTACCCTTATACCCAATTAGCTGATTTTTTTATTAAATATTGCCGATACATGAATTTTCATGTTTTTTTTGAAGGTGTAATGCGCGCATAAACGCGCCTTCAAGCATAGGACTACCATGGCAGAGCGTTCATTTAAAAAAGAAGTCCAGCAGCTACGTATTGGTGCTGGTGAAGAATTCCGCGGCGAGGGCATCCTTGCCGTAACAAAAGGCCTGTTGCAATCGGGCGTAGGCTACGTTGCCGGCTATCAGGGCTCACCTATTTCTCACCTCATGGACGTTCTGGCCGATGCGCAAGAAATCCTTGACGAGCTGGGCGTGCATTTTGAAACCAGTGCCTCCGAAGCCACTGCTGCGGCTACGCTGGCCGCTTCGGTCAACTACCCCATCCGTGGTGCAGTCACCTGGAAATCAACCGTCGGCACCAACGTCGCCTCTGACGCGCTGGCCAACCTGGCTTCGGGCGGCGTGACCGGCGGTACGCTGATCATTGTCGGCGAAGACTACGGCGAAGGCTCGTCCATCATGCAAGAGCGCACCCATGCGTTCGCCATGAAGTCGCAAATGTGGCTGCTCGACCCTCGCCCTAACCTCGACAGCATGGTCAACTTCGTTGAGCATGGTTTCCAGCTCTCCGAGGCCAGCAATACCCCCGTATTCTTGCAGTTGCGCATCCGTGGTTGCCACGTCCATGGCCGTTTCATCGCCAAAGACAACCAGCGCCCCGGCTTCACACTGGCTGACGCTCTGGCCAACCCCAAGCGCGACCTGAACCGCATCGTCTTGCCACCGGCCGCTTACGTGCACGAGCACGAGAAAATCAAAGAGCGCTGGCCTGCTGCCATCAAGTTCATCAAAGAAAACAAGCTGAACGAACTCGTTGATGGCGACATCAAAGACCTCGGCATCATCTTGCAAGGCGGTTTGTACAACGGTGTATTGCGCGCCCTGCAATTCATGGGTCTGGCCGACAACTTCGGCAACAGCCGCATCCCGATGTACGTCATGAACGTCACCTACCCCATGGTTGATGACGAAGTCACCGAATTCTGTAAAGACAAGAAAGCCGTCCTGCTGTTTGAAGAAGGACAGCCTAACTACATCGAACAGGGCATGAACATGGTCCTGCGTCAGGCAGGCATCAACACGATCCTGTCGGGTAAAGGCGTGCTGCCTCTGGCTGGCGAATACACTACCGCCGTCATGCGCGATGGCCTGCAGAAGTTCCTTGAGGCACAACGCCCCGACCTGCTGCCCGTTATCGACGTCGAGCCTGCACCCGCACCCGCTGCCGCCAGCACCGATATGCAGGTGGCCGAAGTGGCCCGCCCCAAACCCGTCGTCAAAGAGCAACCCATCACGTTCCAGAAATATGCCAAAGACATGGCTGAAGTCGTGCCCTTGCGCCCGGCGGGTTTCTGTACCGGTTGCCCCGAACGTCCGATTTTTGCGGCGTTGTCACTCACCCAGGAAAAACTGGGCGAACACCACATTGCCTGCGACATCGGTTGCCACCTGTTCTCGATTCTGCCTCCCTTCAACCTGGGTTCAACCACCATGGGTTACGGTCTGGGCGCTGCCAGTACGGCAGCCTTCAACGTCAAGTCATCCAAGCGTTCCATCTCGATGATGGGTGACGGTGGCTTCTGGCACAACGGTCTGGCTTCGGGTATCGGTAACGCCGTATTCAACAAATACGACGGCGTCATCTTGCTGATTGACAACTACTACTCGGCGGCAACCGGTGGCCAGGACATTTTGTCATCACGCGCCATGAACCCGCTGCGCGCCACCAACAACCCCATCGTCGATGCTGTCAAAGGCGTTGGTGTGAAATGGGTCAAAGTGCTTGAACGCACCTACGACGTGGCCAAAGTTCGTGCCACACTCGAAGAAGCACTCACCACCGAAGTCACCGGCCCCAAAGTTCTGATCCTGCAATCCGAATGTATGCTCAACAAGCAACGCCGGGTCAAGCCTCAGTTCAACAAAGCCGTCAAAGAAGGCAAACGGGTGGTCAAAGAGCGCTTTGGTGTTGACGCCGACGTCTGTACTGGCGACCATGCCTGTATCCGCCTGTCGGGCTGCCCCTCGCTGACCATCAAAGACGCCGGAGACCCGCTCAAAGAAGATCCGGTCGCTTACATCGACAACAGCTGCGTCGGCTGCGGCAACTGCGGTGAGGTCTCGCACGCCGCTGTGCTGTGCCCGTCGTTCTACCGTGCCGACGTGGTGCACAACCCCACCCCCTGGGACTTGTTCAAAGCCAAAGTACGCCAACGCGTCATCGGCTTCCTTCAATCCCGTCGTAACCAGCGCCTGGCCCAAATTTCCCTGTAAGCACCCATCATGACCACTCAATTGCACAACGTCACTCCTATCAAAATTGCAATCCTGGCCATGGGCGGCCAGGGTGGCGGCGTATTGGCCGACTGGATCGTCGAGATGGCCGAACATGCTGGCTGGTGGGCGCAAACCACCTCGGTGCCAGGCGTCGCCCAGCGCACCGGCGCCACCATTTACTACCTCGAACTGCTGCCTGAAGAAGCCGTTAAAGCCGCCGGTCGCCAGCCCGCCCTGGCCCTCATGCCAACCCCCGGTGACGTCGACCTGATCGTTGCCGCCGAGCTCATGGAAGGCGGTCGCGCCATCCAGCGCGGTCTGGTCACCCCCGATCGCAGTACGCTGATTGCGTCTTCGCATCGCAGCTACGCCATCGCTGAAAAAGCAGCGCCAGGCAACGGTATTGCCGACGCCAACAAGGTGATCGAAGCGGGTCGTGGTTCGGCAAAACGCTTCCTGTGTTTTGACCTGCAATCATTGGCCGAACAAGCCGGTAGCGTCATCAGCGCCAGCTTGTTTGGTGCTATTGCCGGCAGTGGCACACTGCCTTTCAGCCGTGAAGACTTTGAAGCCACCATCGAACGCAGCGGCAAAGGCGTCAAGCCCAGCCTTAAAGCCTTTGAGCTGGGCTACGAAGCCGTCAAAAACGCACCCGACTTCCCTGACTTCATCGATAACAGCCGCCCCGTGCCGGAAGTACCGACCACGGCAAAGAACCCCCGCGTTCAACAGCTGCTCGACGATATCCGCAAGAACTTTGCGCCGGCCGCCCAACCCATGCTGGTTGCAGGCTTGCGCCGTACGCTTGAATTCCAGGACCTGGCCTACGGCAAAGAATATCTGGAACACATGCGTGGCATTCAGGCCCTCGACAAGCAGTACGGTGGCGACGCCAAACAATGGGCCCTGACTGCGGCGGCGGCACGGTATGTGGCTGTTGCCATGGCTTACGACGACGTGATCCGCGTTGCTGACCTGAAAACACGCGAAGCCCGCTTTGCCCGCGTGCGTGAAGAAGTGCTGGCCAAGCCCGACCAGCTGGTCTACACCACCGAATACATGCACCCGCGCCTGGAAGAAATCTGTGGCACTTTGCCCGCAGCCCTGGGCCAGGCCATTGAAAACTCACCTACCCTGAACAAGTGGCTTGAGCCCCTGTTCCGCAAAGGTCGTTTCCTGCAAAGTGGCACCCTGGTTGGCTTCCTGATGCTTTATGGCCTGTCGGGCATGCGTCGCTTCCGTCGCAGCACCCTGCGTCACAAGATTGAAATGCGAGGTTTCCACGAATGGCTCAACCTCATCACGCAAGCAGCGCCATCCAACTACGATCTGGCCGTTGAAATCGTCAACTGCCGTCGTCTGGTCAAGGGGTACTCAGACACCCACACCCGGGGCACCAGCAAGTACCTGAAACTGATTCAGGCAGCCCGCAGTTTGCAAG
>CAYTSJ010000061.1:0-8476 GCA_964440385.1 uncultured Pusillimonas sp.
TTTGTAAGTGAACATATTGAAACGACCGGGTGCTGTTTGTGGATCGTTGACGAACGACGCCAGACCACGCTGCATTTCTTCAAGGGGAATTCCCAAAGCCCAGCCCGCAGCGATAGCGGCCATGGCATTTTCGACCTGAAAACCGATACGACCATTTTGCGTGAGTGGAATGCCAGACAAGGCAAAACTGTGTTCCCAGCTGCCTTCAGACAAAACGATACGGCCAGGCTCGGCAAACACACAGCGCTTGCCTTGGGCACGATGCGTTGCCAATACCGGGTGGGCCGGGTCGGCAGAGAAAAAGATGACCTGTCCGGGGCAATTGGTCGCCATCGCGGCAACAATCGGATCAGCGGCATTGAGCACTGCCATTCCGGTAGCGGCGACATTCTCGACAATGACGCGCTTTACAGCCGCCAGATCTTCGACGGTGGTGATGTAATTCAAGCCCAGGTGATCACCGACACCAATATTGGTCACCACCGCGACGTCGCACCGATCAAAGGCCAGGCCTTCACGCAAGATGCCACCACGCGCGGTTTCGAACACTGCGGCGTCAACGTAAGGGTGCAACAACACATGACGGGCACTACGCGGACCGCTGCAATCACCCGTATCTATGCAATGATTCCCTACATAAACGCCATCAGAGTTGGTCATACCCACACATTGACCGGAAACCCCCAGTAAATGGGCAATCAGCCGGGTTGTTGTGGTTTTACCGTTCGTACCCGCCACAGCCACCACGGGAATACGGCCCGTTTCCCCGGGCGGGAACATTTGATCGACAATGGCCTCGCCAACGTCACGTGGCTTGCCAAAAGACGGTGCCAGGTGCATGCGCAAACCAGGCGCCGCATTCACTTCAACAATGCAACCGTTGTCTTTAGTGAGGGGTTCAAAGACATTCTGTGCAACCAGATCAATACCACAGATATCAAGGCCAATCATGCGGGCTGCAGCCACCGCCACTTCGGCCAACTCGGGGTGAACCTGGTCGGTCACATCGGTCGCGCTGCCGCCGGTACTGAGATTGGCGTTGTTCCGCAAAGCCACCAAAACACCGTTATCGGGAATGGAATCAGCGGTGTAACCCTGACGTGCCAGTGTTGATCGAGCGATCTCGTCATCGATACGAATCCGCGTCAGCGAAGTACCATGCCCTTGACCGCGCGCAGGATCAGCATTGACAACATCAACCAGCTGGGCAATGGTGTGAACGCCATCACCAATCACCTGCGGTGGATCGCGTCGTGCTGCAGCGACCAGTTGGTTACCGACCACCAGCAAACGGAAGTCATGACCAGGAAAATAACGTTCAACAATGACATCATCACAGATGTCTGAGGCCACGCGGAAAGCCTCGACAACCGCTTCGCGGCTTTGAAGATTGACCGCAACGCCCTTGCCCTGGTTGCCATCGCGAGGTTTGACAACCACAGGCAAACCAACCGCCTGGGCCACTTCCCATGCACGATCAGCGTCTGTGACGATCTCGCCTTCCGGCACAGAAATACCTGCCGAAGCCAACATGCGCTTGGTCAGCGCCTTATCTTGCGCAATGGCTTCTGCAATAGCACTGGTGCGGTCGGTTTCGGCCGCCTGAATGCGACGCTGCTTGCGACCCCAGCCAAACTGCACCAGGCTACCCTGGGTCAGACGATAGTAAGGCACGCCACGGCGATGTGCCGCATAGGCAATTGAGCCCGTGCTAGGCCCCAACCGGACATCCTCATCCAGCTCGCGCAAACGCGCCAATACGGCTTGCAAATCAAAGGGCTGGTCATTCAGTGCGGCCTCACAGAGGGCGCTGGCATCTTCCAGTGCCTGCCGTCCGACTTCTTCTTCGGTATATTCGACGACCACCTGGAAAACACCGGGCTCAAGCGTTTGCGAAACACGGAAGAATGAAACAGGACAACCGGCCTGTGCCTGAAGACGCAAGGCGGCGCTGGCCAGCACATGCGCAATCGACAAAGGCTGCTCTTGACCGACAGGCTTCAATAAATCGATTTCGGGAAAACGGGCACGGATCGCAACTTCGAAACCTGGAATGGATTCGATATTAAGTTCTTGATCTGCACAAGAGACAATGGCTTCGACAGCGGTTTGCCGACCCCACAGATTGGGCCCGCGAAGTGCCCTGATACGCGTAATTTCCATAACGGCTTAACCTTGTCAAAGCTGAATTGAAGACGGCGCTGCGGCCATGCTTTGCACCATACCTTCAGACAGCGCATGCCCGTAAGTCTGGATACCTGTGCGCAAAACCTCGGTAGGCACACCCAAAGACCAGGCCGCAGCCACTGCGGCCAGCACTGACCGGGTCAGCGCTTCATTAGCGCCCGACTCTGTAACAGGCACCATAGAGAGTTCTGTCAGCACCGACTGCTCGGCACCTTCAAACATCAGGATCCAGCCGTCTTTGGCAACCACCGCCCGGCCACCTGCCGCGCGATGAGACGTTAGGGCATCGCTGGCCGCAGACAAACCAAAGAACACCACCGAGCCATCACACAATGAAGCCATTTCCATGACGGCCACATCGTCGGCATTCAAAACCGCTGTCCCTTGGGGCTGAACGACATCAACCTGAGTGCGATACACCTTGAACAACTGCTCGGGTTCATCAATGTACAGCTCAGGCAAGGTTTCCTGAGGATCGATATTGGTCACAATACCGACACGGCAACGTTCGTAAGCCAGGCCCTCGGTAAGAATGGCATTGGCACCGTTTTCAATGACTGCAATCTGAACAGCAGGGTTAAGCAGAATGCGACGCGCACTAGGCCAATTGGCACAATCGGCGGCATCGACAAGACGACGATCGAACACCAGACCGTCAGAACAGGCCAGCCCGATTGATTGACCCTGCAAACGCAACAGATGCGTGAGGATGCGAGAGACTGTGGTTTTGCCACGACTTCCGGTGACCCCTACCAAGGGGATCTGGCCATTGGCATCGCCGGGGAACAAGTGATTGATAATCGCTTCGCCAACCGGCTGCGCCGTACCTTCAGAAGGCTTCAGGTGCATCAACAAGCCTGGCCCGGCATTGACCTCGACAATGGCACCGCCCTGCTCGACCAAGGGGACCGAAATATCGGTGGCCACCAGGTCGATTCCGGCAATATCCAGACCCACGGCGCGCGCCGCCAATACCACGATATCGCGGTTGGACGGGTGGACTTTATCGGTTACATCGATTGAGACATTGCCGTTGCGCTGAATCAGAACGTGTTTGCAAGCCTCAGGCACGGATTCTGCCGTGTAACCCTGTCGACTGATTTCAAGGCGTGCTGCCGAATCAATGCGTATGATATTAAGAGGCTGGCTTTCATCACTGCCTCGGCGCGGATCAGAGTTCACCTGCAACTCGATCAGCTCTTCGATGGTGTGTTTGCCATCGCCGACCACACTGACGGCTTCGCCACGGGCGGCGGCCACAAGACGATCACCAACGACCAGCAAACGGTGCTCGTCCCCGGGAATGAACCGCTCGACAACCACCCCGCTACCCTCATCGACGGCAACCGCGTAAGCGGTTTCGACTTCTTTTTTGGTGGTCAGGTTGGTAAAGACACCACGACCATGATTGGCATCGGTGGGCTTGACCACCACAGGCAGGCCCAAAGACTCGGCAACATCCCAGGCCTCCTCGACGGAATCAACTTCCTGACCTTCCGGCACCGGCACACCGCAGCGACTGAGGATTCGACGAGTCAACTCTTTGTTGCTGGCAATGCCCTCGGCAATAGCACCGGTCTGGTCGGTTTCAGCCGTCCAGATGCGACGCTGTGCTGCACCGTACCCCAGTTGCACAAGATTATGCTCGTCGTTCAGGCGAATCATGGGAATATCGCGATCATCAGCGGCATTGACGATGGCTTCAGTGCTGGGCCCAAGGCGCAGGTCATCGGCAATCGAACGCAAACGCTCAACGGTGGCCGCTACGTCGAAAGGACGATCTTCGATGGCTGCCATGACCAGATCGCGTGCCGCCACAATGGCTTCCCGGGTCAGGGGTTCGTACCAGGCACGAACCACAACTTTGTACACCCCGCGAACCGGGGTTTCACGGGCTCTGCCCAAACCGCCGGGAAAACCCGCCAAAGTCTGCAATTCAAGTGTGACATGCTCAAGGATGTGAGCAGGCCAGGTACCGTCGTGCAGGCGCTGCAAAAAACCGCCTCGTTCACCGACGCTGCAGCGGTGTTCAACCAGGCTGGGCAACCAGGCGATCAGACGCTCGTTGAAGCCGGGCAAGAGGTTCGAGGGGAAGTCTTCGAGATCGCCTATATCGACCCATACTTCAAGCAAGGGTCGATAAGCCCAGATACTGGGCCCGCGCAAAGAAAACATCTTGAGGATATCGATGGTTTTTCTGGACATGTGAGAAAGCCGCACAACGGCAAAAGAATCAGGCAGGGCCCAGAGGGTTCTGGACATGAAATTAAACCTCTGGCGAGGCAAGTACGCAACAAAATACTCGCACGCAAGCGCTGCTGAAGCGATAATGTAGCAATTCTGCATACATGCGGTTTTTTTGCGGCGTCTGACGCCCGTTTCACTACAAGTTTAATGACTGTCCCCAATTCTACTGCGCAACCCGCTTTGCGCACCGACATGCACCCTTGGCTGGATGAGGTCCGTGACCTGATATCCGCAGATGAGTCCGTTGTGGCCTGGATGCCACTTGATCTGGATGACCACCTGAATTACAGGGACGGGCTTCTGGTTTTGACCTCGCGCCACGTACTTGCCCGCCACGCAGGCCAAGTCAACTGGCAACGTCACGCCCTGGACGCCAACACCACCCTGACGCATGCAGACCAATTTGGCGTAGGTCATATCGCATTGAGTGACGGACAGTCTGTCAAACAGCGCTGGCACTACACCCTGAATCACGGTTCCAGTGCACGTCAGTTCATTGATGCCTTCGAGAATCAATTGCGTCACGCTTCGACGGCAGACGTCGCCGATGCCACCGAAGAGGCCGAAGAAGGCGTCGCCCGGGTTGTCGACAGCATCCATAGCCCGCCATCGACCTGGGCCTTGTTCAGATTGTGGCGTTTCGCGCAGCCTTACCAATGGCCACTGTTTCTGGGCTTTGTGCTGACACTGGCTTCAACGGCCGCCGCCATGGTGCCACCCTATCTCACCATGCCCCTGATGGACAAGGTGCTGATTCCGTTTCAAAACGGCGTACCCATTGACTGGAGTCTGGTCAAGCTCTATCTGGCCGGACTGCTTGTCGCTTCATTGCTGGCCTGGATCCTGGGCTGGGGCCGTACTTACATTCTGGCCAAAGTCAGTGAACGTATTGGCGCTGACCTGCGCACAACGGCCTATCAGCACCTTCAAACATTGTCGTTGCAATACTTCGGTGGCAAACGCACCGGCGACCTCATTTCACGAATTGGTTCCGAGTCTGATCGTCTGTGCGTGTTTCTGTCGCTGCACCTGCTCGACTTTTTAACCGACGTACTCATGATCGTGATGACAGCGGTCATTCTCTTCTCGATCAACCCCTGGCTGGCTGTTGTCACCCTGATCCCGCTGCCATTCATTGCCTGGCTCATACATCTGGTACGTGACCGCTTGCGCCATGGCTTCGAACGTGCCGACCGCGTCTGGTCTGAACTAACCAACGTGCTCACCGACACGATTCCAGGCATTCGGGTGGTTAAAGCTTTTGCGCAAGAAAAACGTGAAACCCGTCGTTTTCGCGAAGCCAATGACCGCAACCTTGTCATCAATGACAGGGTCAACCGCTTATGGGCCTTGTTTTCACCAACCGTCACGTTCCTGACTGAAATCGGCTTGCTGGTTGTGTGGGGTTTCGGCATCTGGCTGGTTTCCGTAGGAGAAATCACGGTCGGTGTGCTCACGGCCTTCCTGACCTACATCAGCCGCTTTTACATCCGTCTTGATGCCATGAGCCGGATCGTTTCACACACCCAGCGGGCTGCCGCCGGTGCGAAACGTATTTTTGACATTCTCGACCATGTCTCCAGCGTGCCCGAACCTGTCAAACCCAAGCATCTGGAAAGCGTCAAAGGCGGCCTTCAATTGAACCGTATCGGTTTTCGATATGGCAGCCGCCAGGTCATTCGCAACCTTTCCATCGACATCAAACCCGGGGAAATGATCGGACTGGTAGGCCACAGCGGTTCAGGCAAGAGCACTTTGGTCAACCTGATTTGCCGCTTTTACGATGTCACCGAAGGCAGTATTCGCATCGACGGCATCGACATTCGCGATCTCCCTGTCAGCGAGTTTCGTCGTCATATCGGGCTGGTATTACAGGAGCCCTTCCTGTTTTTTGGCACCATTGCCGAAAATATTGCCTACGGCAAACCCGAGGCCAGTCGTGAAGAAATCATTGCAGCAGCCAAAGCGGCGCACGCACACGAGTTCATCTTGCGTCTTCCGCATGGTTACGATTCTTTAGTGGGCGAGCGTGGCCAGGCTTTGTCAGGCGGCGAACGCCAACGCATTTCGATTGCGCGCGCCCTGCTGATTGACCCGCGCATCCTGATTCTTGACGAAGCGACCTCTTCGGTCGATACAACCACAGAGAAAGAAATCCAGAACGCCCTGGATAATCTGGTCAAGGGTCGCACCACCATCTCGATTGCGCACCGACTCAGTACGCTGCATAAGGCGGATCGCCTGGTCGTTATGGACAAAGGGGTGATTGTTGAAACCGGACGCCATGATGATCTGCTTGAGAAAAATGGCGCTTACGCCAAGCTTTACCACGCACAAGCGCAGCTGAACGAGATCCCGCAAGCTTCCGCAGAGAGCAAAGATGATGACAACGACAACTGATCTGAACCTTGCACAAGATGCACTGGGACGCTTGCTGTTGACCACACCCGATGGATCACGTACCACCGTCACCGCTGTCCGTAACTTTCCAATTACTGCCCCTGACGACGGTTTGTCGCTGGTCAACGCCGAAGGTAAGGAACTGGCCTGGATTAACCGTATTTCAGAACTCGATGAGCCCCTGAAAACCCTGATCAGCGCCGACCTTGCCCAACGTGAATTCACCCCCGAAATAAAGCGAATCCTGAAAATCTCCAGCCGTGCCACCCCCAGCACCTGGGAGATTGAAACCGATAGGGGCCTGACAAGACTGACCTTGAAAGGTGAAGAAGACATTCGTCGTCTCAGCCTGTCAACGCTGCTGATTACTGACAGTAGTGGTGTGCAGTTTTTGCTACGTGACTTGCGTAGCCTTGATCGCCATAGCCGGCGCCAACTCGACCATTTCCTATAATGGACTGTTTAAACAGATTAACCAGGAAGAAAAATGAGTCAGATGGCCGCGATCGGCACCCACATGACCGGACTGGAACAGCTGAAAACCATGGCAGAGCGCGATATCCGCTGCGGTTTTGCCGAAACGCTTGATATTCGCATGACCGAGGCCCGTGAAGGCCATGTCGTATTTGAATGCATTCCGGATGTTCACCTGTACAACCCGAATTCTGTAGTGCATGGTGGTTTTATTGCCACCATGATGGATTTTGCCTGCGGTTATGTAGCCATGAGCAAGGTGGGGCCTGGCTTTACCATCACCAGCGTAGAAATCAAGATTTCTTATCACAAAGCCGTCACCAAAAATACCGGGCCCATCAGGGCGATAGGCTCGATTGTCAGCTCTGGGCGACGCATGATTTTTGCCGAAGCCAAACTGCTGGATAGCAACGACAGGTTGTTGGCCTCGGCAACATCGAGCTTGTTGGTAATACCCATCGTGGCTGAAAATCAAAGCACGACAGATAAACCCACTACCTGACACCCCTAATTTGCAACCGCTTGCCGGGCCTGTCGTGCCCGTCGCACAAAAAGTACGACCAAGGCCACAGCCACGGTCGTTGCGGGTGCCAGTGAACCAACATTCAACCAGTACCAGCCTTGGGTAGTCACCAGCGCCCCCGAACTGAACGACGACAAGGCCATCACGATAAACACCGCAAAATTGATGGCCCCTTGCGCTTTGTCGCGTTCTTCGGGGCTGTGCGCACGGGTTGCCAGGCTGGTTGAGCCTGTGAAAAGAAAATTCCACCCGACGCCCAACAAGAATAAAGAGATCAGGTAGTGTTCAAACGAAACGCCATTCAGGGCGATAGCAATACAGGCAAAGTTCAGAACAATACCAGCCGCCATGACCTCAAGGGCACCAAACCGTTTGATCAGTGCCCCGGTAAAGAAACCTGGCGCAAACATGCCAATGACGTGCCATTGCAGCACCGTGGCAGTCTCACTGAACTTGAAACCATCGACTTCCATGGCCAGCGGCGTTGCGGCCATGAGCAGGTTCATGATGCCATAACCAAAGGCAGCACCCAGCGCAGCCACAATGAAAACAGGTTGCCTGACGATGACACCGAGGTCACGACCCGAGCTTGCGGGTGTCTTGGTTCGCGCATCGTCCGGGAACCGGATCAGGTTCATGAGCACC